>JACPFE010000215.1 GCA_016183145.1 Deltaproteobacteria bacterium
AAGGGCATTTACCTCGACGATGGCCGCGCCGCTCCGGCGCGGGCGCGCGTATTGGAGAAACTAAGAAAGAACGCCTGGGTCGAGATCGAGCTGCATGAAGGACGCAAGCGCGAGGTGCGCCGCATGTTCGAAACCCTCGGTTATTTCGTTGAAAAACTGATCCGCGTGCGCGTCGGCACCGTCACTCTCGGCCATCTGGCTCCCGGCGAGCTCCGTCCGCTCTCGGAAATGGAGGTCAGGTCTTTGAAGAGGGCGGTCGGACTGTAGAATTCGTGCTCGCGGTTCGTGTTCGTGCTCGTTCCGACGAACACGAGAAACGAGCACGATCAGTGGCCTGAGGGGACGGACTTAGGGGACGTTGTTGACTACGTGGACTAAGTTCGCTCAACTTCAGAGGGTCGATTATACGGGCAGGGTTTGTCCAGCTAGTCAACAACGTCCCCATCGTCCTAACTATCCTCGGTTCTCAGTTACTTCCCGAAAGACGCGCATGAAATTTTCTCCGATGATCCTGGTAACCTCTGACTCGGAGAACCCTCGGGCCAAGAGACCGGCCGGGATCAGCGAGAACTCTTTGTGTGTCGGCACGACTGTGTCTTGGCCGAGTCCGTTGAGATCTGTGCCGATGCCGACATGATCGACCCCTACGAGCGATTTGACGTAGTCGATGTCTTTGACGAAGTCATCGAAGGTCTCCCCTCTTGCCTTGCGGGCGATGGGCCAGACTCCAATGACCCCACCTTTCTTTGCGACTGCGCGAAGATCGTCGTCAGAGCGAGCGCGGGAAAGTGCGAGGCGAGCACTCGGTCTTGTATGCGAGTCGAGAACCGGGTGCCGGGTCTCGGCTAGCACCCCGCGGATCGTTTCGGATGAAGCGTGAGCGACATCAATCATCATGCCGAGGCGATTCATGCCTTTGACCACATCGCGGCCGAAGGTAGTCAGACCGCCGTGTCTCGGCGGTTCGGTCTGAATGTCGCCAAGCTCGTTGATCCGATAGTGGACAAGCTGGATGACCCGTATCCCGCGATCGTAAAAGAGCTGCAGGCGTGAGAGATCACCCTCGAGCGCGTCTGCCCCTTCAAAGCCAACAATGCCGCAGGGCACGCCTTTCTGTTTGAACGCCAGGACATCGGCGGCAGAGAGCGCGCGCATGCCCTCCAATTCCTTCATCACCTTGTCCAACTCGGACTGAGCAAGGCGGAAGAGCTCACCCGGCCCAGGGTCTCTGAACTGACGGATACGACCGCTTTCTCTCCGAATCACGGGCCTGTCGGCGACAAAACAAAAGCGGGCGGCATCGAGCTTCCCTTGCTTCATGTCGGCGAACACAGTGGGCATGTCACGAGCTGCACTTGAGAAGGCGTTTCGACCTGCGAATGGGCCCGGATGGGAGTGAAGGTCTATCGAGATTCGCTGAGTGATATCGGCAGCCTCAGCCAGTAACGCCTGCTCTCTCTTGAGGGAGCCGCTGACGGTCGGTCCGACGCAGACCGAGGCGATAGCCGCAAGCAGGGTCACGAGAAAAACCCGACGATTTAGAGGGTTCAGACAATCGGAGGAGTCGATCAAGCTCTCATCCATGGCACCTCTCGTTTGCCTAGCGAGCGTGTAGAAAAAGCCGAATTCGCGAACGATGACCCTTGAATGCAAAGGGGGGTCTTTGCTCGAAATGTTGCGTTTTCAGGAATCAAGAGGGGGACTGTTCTCATTTTCTCTTCCCCCGCGCGCTTTTTGGGTGAGTTAACGCGGTGGGTGAGTCGCCTCGTGGCGCCACCCGCGTGTTCTCCGAACAAATCTCATACAGCTACGGGAGTGAGGCTGAATACACGAGATAAGCACGCTGCGCTTTTCAGATCTCCGCGACGCAAGGCAGTCCGAACATCGTCCAGCTTATACGCATCCTCCAGCGACAGGTACGGGGACCAACCTTCGTCCGTCTCCATAAGTTCAACCTCAACTTCGGCCACGTACTGTCCTTCATGAAAAGTTTTGTATGCCGCCTCTTTCTCATGTTTTCCTCCTCGTTAAATCTTCGGACCACAAATCAGGATTAGGTCTGTAGGCCGTGACAACAACCGCCGGTGACGACAGGCCCTTCGGAATTCCCCAAACGACATGGATCGGACGCTGATCGAGATCCCTTTGCGGCACGAGTGGTTCGTGTCCGTGCTTGTTCCCACGAACCCGAGCCACGATCACGAGGCACGATCAGTGGGCGCCGCGCAGGCTGCAAAACTCTTCGTAGTCGATCAGCGCTTTGATCGTCGGATGATCGCCGCACATCGGGCAGTTGGCGTCGCTGCGCAGTTTCAGCGTGTTGATCTCCATGGTCAGCGTGTTGAAGCAGAGCAGCCGCCCGACGAGACTGTCGCCCTTGCCTAAGATCAGCTTGAGCGCTTCCAGCGCTTCGATGGCGCCGATGAGTCCCGGCAGGACGCCCAGCACGCCGGCCTCGGCGCAGCTCGGCGCCATCTCCGCCGGCGGCGGTTCCGGATACAAGCAGCGGTAGCAGG
>JACPFE010000216.1 GCA_016183145.1 Deltaproteobacteria bacterium
ATGAGTTGATCTTGCCCGCTGCTCGTCAGGAGGCGGCACAGAGGCTCAATCGCATCGAGGGGCAGATCAAGGGAGTTAAGAAGATGGTCGAGGAGGGTCGGTACTGTGTACAGGTGCTTGGTCAAATCTCCGCCGTTCAGGAGGCGCTTCGGGGAGTGGGGAAGCTGATCATGCGCAACTACCTCGAGAACTGCGTTACGAGTTCGCTTAGGTCCGGGAGCAAAAAGAAGGCAAATCAGACTTACGGGGAGCTAATGGACGTCGTTTATAAATTCGCAAAATGAGCGAAGAGATGGAAAAGGTTCAATTCAAAATCGGCGGGATCTCTTGCTCCTTTTGCGTCGAAACCATCAGACGGGCGCTCCGGCGCCTGGACGGAGTCCAAGAAGTCCATGTGAGCCTGGCTCATGAAGAAGCGCTGGTTCAATACGACCCTTCCAGAATAAGGCCGGAGGAGCTCGAAGATACTCTTACAGCCGTGGGCTACACCGTCCGGGACCCGGAAAAAGTCCGGACCTTTGAGGAAGAGGAGGCGGAGATCCAGCGAGAGAGGGATCGGTTGATTATCGCCGGCTCCCTCACGGGGATCACTCTGCTTTTGATGGGCCTCATGTGGCTCGGACGCATGTTTCCCAACATTGAGTGGATCACGTTGGCTCTTGCCTGCGTGACGGTTTTCATCATTGGTTGGCCGATCCTGAAAATGGCCTGGGGTTCTCTAAGACGAAGGATCTTCAATCAACACGTCCTTCTCGAATTTGCCGCATTCGCCGGCTTAACAGGCGGAGTTCTCGGCTTGTTCTTGCGGGACTATCCTGCCCCGGATTTCTTTGGCGTCGCGGTCTTCGTGACCACCTACCATATTCTTAGCCAGTACACCTCGCTCTATGTCCGCACGCGCAGCTCCCAGGCGGTGCGCAAGCTCTTAAGTCTCCAGCCTGCGACGGCTCGCGTGATCCGTGACGGACGAGAGGAAGAGGTCCCCATTGATAAAGTTCAAGTCGGAGATCTGATCAGGATCAGACCCGGCGCGCAGATTCCTGTGGATGGCGAGGTCGTTGAGGGCGAATCGGCTGTCAACGAAAGCTTCGTGACCGGGGAACCTATACCCAAGGACAAAGCCAAAGGCGATGAAGTTATCGGCGGCTCAGTCAACCAGACGGGCACCCTCGTGGTACGCACTACCAAGATCGGGAAAGAGAGCTTTCTCCAGCAGGTTGCCAGACATATTCAGGAGGCGCGGGCACTGAAGCCGAGCATTATTCAGCTCGTGGACCGAATACTGGTTTACTTTGTTCCCGGTGTTCTGGCTTTTGCAGCCGCAGCTATTTTGGTCTGGACCGTTGGCGCTTGGGTGATTGCGGGAGAACCAGATTTCATTCGAGCAACGTATGCAGCGCTGGCAGTTCTGGTGATGGGTTATCCATGCGCTCTCGGCATGGCGACTCCTCTGGCGATGATTCGCGGCGGCGGGGAGGCTGCCCTGAAGGGCATTCTCATGAGAACGGGGGAAGCTTTCCAGGTCTTCAAAGATGTCAAGAAGGTCGTGCTGGATAAGACGGGCACGATCACTGTGGGAAAACCGCAAGTCGCAGACGTGATCCCGTTGAACGGCGGCACCCCTGAAAGCCTCCTTAAGCTTGCGGCGAGCGCGGAGAGGCCATCCGAGCATCCTCTGGCGCAGGCTGTCGTCGAAAGCGCTGAGAAAAAAGGCCTCAAGATAACTGAGACGCGGGAATTTCAAGCCAATGCCGGAGGTGGAGTCCGCGCTCAAGTGGACGGCAAAAAAATTATCATTGGAAACCTCCGCTTTTTGCAGCAGGAGGGCATCTCCGTAGACGCGGCAGAGGAAATGGCTAGCTCGCTGCAAGCTCAGGCCAAAACCGTTATCGGGATATCCGAAGAGGGAAGACTCATCGGCCTTTTGTCCATCACGGATGCCGTCAAAGACGACGCGAGAGATGCGATTAGCCAGATGAAAGCGGCCGGGCTTACGCCGGTGATGATCACAGGAGATAACGAGCATACCGCAAACGCCGTGGCTTCACAGGTCGGCATCGACGAAGTCTACGCGCAAGTTCTGCCGCAAGATAAAGCAGCCAAAGTGCGTGTGCTCCAGCAGCGAGGGTTCCGAGTAGCCATGGTCGGAGACGGGATCAATGACGCCCCGGCCCTCATGCAGGCCGATGTCGGCGTTGCCATAGGTGCCGGGACCGATATCGCCATAGAATCTTCGGACGTCATTCTCGTCGGCGAGCGGCTGAGCGGGTTCGTAGATGCCTATCACATTGCCCGGCGCAGTTTTCGGAAGACAGTCCAGAACCTCGCGCTCGCCTTTTCTTTCAACGGGATCGGAGTGCCGCTGGCGACGACCGGCTCGGTCCATCCGGTCTGGGCTATGATCGCGATGGCCGCGAGCGTGACCACAGTTCTCCTCAATTCCTTCGGCGGAAGACTCTTGCCCAAGACCCGTCCGAGGACACCGAAAACCATCGAAAAAGAGGAAGAGCTTGAAAAGTTGGATTTCGTGGTCCCCAGCATTCATTGCGAAGGCTGTGTGCAGGTGATTCGAGATGCGCTCACCCGTCTGCCTGAGATCAGTGGAGTGGAAGGGAAAGCAAAGGAAAAACATTTGACTGTCGCAGTTACAAAGGGTTCGCTCTCGCGTGTCGTAGAATAACGCCAAAGACATGGAACTTTATCAAATCACATTGATTCCGATCGCGTTTGGCCTATTGGGTTTCGTCGAGCCATGTTCTATCGGAGCAAACATCATCTTTCTTCGTTACCTTCAGGCCCGCAACGCAGGCAAGATGTTGGAGGCCATCAAATTCACCATCACCCGAGCGCTCTTTCTCGGTCTCATCGGTTTACTTGTGGGAGTGGTGGGCCAGCCCATGAGAACTGGAACCTATTCCTATTCTCTTCTCCTCGGAGTCATCTATGTCGTTTTAGGGATTCTGGGTCTCTGGTGGAGCTATCGGGGGACAAGCCTCGCATCTCTCGATCTCGGAAGACTTCTCCCCAGAGAAGGGGCGTTCCCGTTAGGAGTAATTTTCGGCTTGACCGCTCCGGCCTGCTCGCTCCCTCTCTTTTTGGCGCTCTTGGGGCTGGGAGCGATAAAGGGAGCCTGGGTCGGCTTTATTTCCCTTTTTCTCTTCGGCTTGGCGCTTTCCGCGCCACTTATATGGATCGCGCGGTCTGCCCGTGCCGATGAAATTTTACGTCGCCTAGGAAAAACTGCATCTAAAATGCCTCACCTCGCCGCGTCGCTGATGATCGTGCTCGGAGCGGTGACGATACTCATTGCCTGGAAGCAATTATCGATTGTTTAAAGGGCAAAAAAGGAGAGCCGTATGCGCAAATGGGCAATTGCAGCCGTCCTTCTCTTGGTCGCCTTCGCGGGCGTCGCAATTGGCTACTATCTGAATCCGGCGGGCGTTCCTCCGGTTAAAGCCTATACAGAGGGAAAGGAAATTCGATTCATCCACACCGAGGCATCGGACCCTAAAGTTGCCGAGCTTCTAACCGAGATGATGAGGTCTCCGGTGCTGGTGGTGCCTTCGCTTGCGCAGGCGCCAAAAGAGATTTTGGCAGATGTCTATGTGTTTAAGAATGGGGTCAAGGGTAGCGGCCCCTTCGGATTCCAACCGGATGTCTTCGACAATCCTCCCGGTACGGATGGCTACAGGCCGCTACGATCGGTTCTCATCGTCACGTGGAAGCATGAAAAAGCTGCGCGGGAACTCCGGTCGGCGGCTGAGGTAAAAGCAGCCGAGCGCGCCGGTGAGATCACGATCGATAGGCCCGGAGTGGTCGTGAACATGCCGCTGCTGACCTGGCCTGGAGGTAGGCGTTAGCAAGATATGGGCGCAATTCAGCGAGGGCTTAGGAATCCTTTCAGAAACAAGGTGAGGACAACAGTCGTTTTGCTGTTGTTGTCCGTCGTCATCGGCCTCTTTGCGGTGATGGTTCAGGCCGCATTTCTAACTCAAGAGCAGTTGGAAAGCCTTCAGGCTCACCTGCGGACGCTCATCGAGCTTCGCGAAGCCGGGGCCTTCGGGACGGGAGGCTTCGGCGGAGACAAACCGGTCGGCGCGGACGAGTTCTC
>JACPFE010000069.1 GCA_016183145.1 Deltaproteobacteria bacterium
CCGGAACATTATCGATCTTCACCGATGTCAGACGAAAAAACTTTAGCTGGCCCAAATCGGCGCCGGCCACTCGCTGAAGAATTTTGCCGGAATGCGGCCCCTGAAGCGCCAGCGCCGCGACCCGTCCTGAGACATCCTCGATCGACAAGTCCATCCCAGTGGCATTGAGCTTCAGCCAACGAAGGCTTGGATCGGCGAGGTGAAAACGAAAATGATCGTCCGCGAGCCTGAACAGGGTGCCGTCCTGGATCACCGCGCCGTCATCTTCGCACAGGCAGCCGTACAGCGCCTGCCCGACCGCGCATCTGGACGCGTCGCGGGTGATGACGCGGTTAACCAGCCGAAGCGCGTCCTTACCCCGAATCTCGTATTTATAGAGCGGCGAGATGTCGACCAACCCGGCAGTGTTTCGAATCGCATGATACTCGTAGTCGTGCATCACGTCGTAAGAGCTGGCGACCAAGTAGCCGGACCATGCGCGCCAGTTCTGGCTGGTGCACAGCGCCGAGGTCCGCGAGTGGAAAGGGGTTCCGATGGGCATATCTATTTCGAATTTCGGTCCGCGGGGCCGCTTTCGAATTTCGGATTCATGGGGAAATTGCATCCGTCTCGTTGACTTGCGGCTCAAAATTACCAAATATGCTCGCTTAAGCAAATCGAAACATGGCGAACTACGACGCGATCATCATCGGCGGCGGCCACAACGGTCTCACTGCCGCCGCCTATCTCGCGAAAGCCGGCAAAAAAGTCCTGGTGCTCGAGCGGCGTCACGTTCTCGGCGGCGCCGCGGTGACGGAAGAAATCTATCCGGGATTCAAGTATTCCGTCTGTTCTTACGTGGTGAGCCTGCTGCGCCCGGAAGTGATCCGCGATCTTGAGCTGCCGAAGTACGACCTCGAAATCATCCCCCTTGACAGCACCTTCACGCCGATGCCGGACGGCAGCTATCTTTTTCGCTGCGGCGACCACGCCAGGACGCGCCGCGAGATCGCGCGCCACTCTCTCACGGATGCCGAGGCCTACGAGCAGTACGGCCAGCTCATGGTCCAGATGGCAAGGGCGGTAAAGCCCTTGCTCGGCATGATTCCGCCGCAGCCCACCACGTGGAATCCGAAGGACCTCTTAGGTTTAGCCAGGGTCGGGAACCACATGCGCGGTTTAGGCGAGAAGCTTCTCTACGAGCTAACCAAGCTCATGACGATGAGCTCCGCCGACTTTCTCGACCAATGGTTCGAGACCGAAGTGCTCAAAGCCACCATGTCGGCGAGCGGCATTATCGGCACGTTTATGGGGCCGCGTTCGCCGGGAACGGCCTACGTTCTCTTGCATCACTACATGGGCGAGCTCGACGGCGCGTTTCGGTCATGGGGTTTCGCCCGCGGCGGCATGGGCACGATCAGCCGCGTGATCGCCGATGCGGCGCGCCACTACGGCGCCGAGATCAGAACCAAGGCGGCCGTCGATCAAGTCTTAATAGAAAATGGCAAAGCTTCCGGTGTGGTCCTTCATTCGGGCGAAGAAGTTCACGCCCAAGTCATCGTTTCCGGCGTCGATCCCAAGCGGACTTTTTTGAAAATGGTCGATGCGCGCCATCTCGATGCCGAGTTCGTGAAAAGCGTGGACAATTTCAAGATCCGCGGCTCGTCGGCCAAAATGAATCTCGCCCTCGACGCGCTGCCGAATTTCACCTCCCTGCCAGGCGTCGGCCCGCACCTGGCGGGGGCGATCTCGATCAGCCCGAGCATCGATTATATCGAGCGCGCCTACGACGACGCCAAGTACGGCGACTTCTCACGCCGGCCTTACATGGACATCATCATTCCTTCATTGCTCGACCCCGCCATGGCGCCGCCGGGAAAACACGTCATGTCGATCTTTGTGCAATACGCGCCTTACCACTTAAAAAACGGTACCTGGCCCGAGAAGCGGCAACTCTTGGGCGATACTGTCATCGACACGTTGACCGAATACGCGCCGAACATGAAAAACATCATCCTGCACCGCCAGGTGGTCACACCGTGGGATATGGAGCAGGAATTCGGTCTTACCGAAGGCAACATCTTTCAAGGCGAACTGACTCTGGATCAACTTTTCTTTCTCCGCCCGGTGCCCGGCTGGGCGAAGTACCGCACGCCGATCAAGAACCTCTACATGTGCGGCGCCTGCACGCACCCGGGGGGCGGCGTGATGGCGGCATCGGGACGGCTCGCGGCGCTGGAGATCCTTAAGGACATGAAAAGGAGCCTGATTTAACTCGCCGTGCAAAACTACGACGCGGTCATCATCGGCGCCGGCCATAACGGCCTCACAACGGCCGCGTATCTGGCCAAGGCCGGGAAAAAAGTTCTGGTCTTAGAGCGCCGGCCGGTAATCGGCGGCATCGCCGCGACGGAGGAAATTTTTCCCGGTTTCAAATTCTCGACTTGCGAACATCTCGCCGGTTCGTTCTCCAGGGAAATCATCGCCGACCTGGGTCTGCAAAAGCACGGCTTGGAAATTCTCCCGGTAAACCCGCTGCTTTTTGCGCCGAGCCTCGATGGACATTCTCTCGTCATTCCCCCGGCTCTCACCAAAGCAACCGACGAGATCGGCCGCCACTCAAAAAACGACGCCGATAAATACGCGGTATTTTGCGCGCTGCTCAGAAAACTATCCGCCTACCTCCTTACCCTTTACTCTTTGCCCCTCCCCGACCGCGCCGCCCCCGGAAGCGCGAATCCGGTGGATCTGCTGCGGGCCGTATGGAAGTTCCATCGCCTCGGCAAGAAAGAAATGTATGAGTTCCTGCGCATCTTGCCGATGAGCGTTGCTGATTTATTGAATGAATGGTTTGAAAACGACTTGCTCAAAGCCGCGCTGGCGGCAAGCGGCATCCACGGTTCTTTTGTCGGTCCGCGCCAGCAAGGAACCTCTTTCAATCTGCTCCATCACCGGCTTGGCGACTCGAACGGCGCGTTGCGCACCGCGGGTTTGGTTCGCGGCGGCATCGGCAATCTCCCGCAAGCGCTCGCGCGCGCCGCGCAACAGCACGGCGCGGAGATCCGTACCGGCGCTGAGGTCGTCAAAATTGTCGCGAAAAAAGGCGCGGCGACAGCAGTCGTCTTGCAGAACGGCGACGAGCTTCATGCCACGATTGTAATTTCCAACGCCGATGTTAAGCGGACTTTTCTCAGTCTGGTGGAACCGACCCACCTCGATCCGCACTTTTTGTTGCAAGTCCGAAACATCCGCTCACGCGGCACACTGGCGAAAGTCAACCTGGCATTGGATAGCTTGCCGAAGTTCAAAGGTTCGATCGACCCAGGAGCGCCGGCGCCCCTGGGCGGCGTCATTCATATCGGGCCGACGCTGGATTATTTGGAGCGCGCCGCCGATGACGCCAAGTACGGCAGGTTTTCACGGCAGCCGTCCTTAGAAATTACGATTCCATCCGCCACTGACCCGTCTCCCGCGCCCGCCGGCAAGCATGTCATGTCCGTCTGGATGCAATCGGCGCCTTATCACTTGCGGGAAGGCAACTGGAACAGCCAGCGCGACCTGCTTGGCGATACAGTGATAAACCTCATCGAAGACTATGCGCCGGGCTTCAAGAATTCCATTCTGCACCGCCAGGTGCTGACGCCGCTGGATTTGGAACAGACCTACGGGTTGACCGAGGGGCATATCTACCACGCCGAGCTGGCGCTGGATCAGATTTTTTTCATGCGCCCGCTACCAGGCTGGACACGCTACGGCACGCCGATCGAGAATCTTTACCTCTGCGGCTCCGGCACACACCCCGGCGGTGGTATCACCGGTCTGCCGGGGTATTACGCGGCAAAGCGGATACTCAAAAAGTCCCGACGGGCGAAATAATCCGAGTGCTGTGCTATTAGTGACGCTACTATGAACCCGAGTCCGTGACGCTTGCAGCAACTCCCACGACGACTCCATGGCGGCGTTTATGAACACCGTTTTCCCGCGCATGGCGCGGGTCAAAACCACCGATCAGATGCTGAAGATGATCGGTGATGGTTCCCGATTGTTTTCCTTGGCAGGCTTTGGCCCTGGCGAAAGAATCGACGACGCCGAACGTCTAATGACTGATGCCCGCCTCACGGTGACGCACATGAGCTTTCCTAAATTCGTAATCTTTTTGGTCTTGGCGCTAGGATTGGCAATATCATCCTTCGTCCAGGCCCAAACACTAGCCACTGCCGAGCGGCAAAAGATCGAATCTCTCATCAAGCATGTCGGTGAGCTAAAGGATGCCCAGTTCATCCGCAACGGATCGTCCTATGAAGTATCGACCGCCGTCCGATTCCTCCGCGGCAAGTGGGAAGCCAACGTGTCTAGTGTAGAAACCGCGCGCGATTTCATTGACAAGGTCGCCAGTTTTTCGGGAACCTCCGGCAAGCCATATCTCATTCGCTTCAAAGACGGCAGCGAGATAAAGAGCCAGGAATTTCTCCAGGCCGAGCTACGAAAGCTGGAAAAAACCGCGCTCGACCGACGGGCGAGCGACGGCTGATCTTGCTTATCAGACACTACTTCTGCATGAAAGGAAAGCCACAGCCAGGCTTTGCATTATTGTATCTCTCGCCTAAAACGACGCTTGTGACCGTTCGTTAGAAGCGCCGGATGAGCTTAACGGTAGGATTTTTTGGAGGAACTGTGTCTGATCTCAATGACCCTAGAGTATTTTTCGCCGCCGAACGGACTCTACTCGCTTGGACCCGTACCAGTCTTACGTTAATTGCTTTCGGTTTTGTCATCGAACGTTTTGGTTTATTTGTGCATATGCTGATGCCGAAAGAAGGGGAGGTTTTGCAGAGAGACGGTACATTTTGGGCAGGCATTGCTCTCATTTTGCTGGGCGCAATCGTAGCGGTTCTTTCCGTGGTCCAGTACCGTGGCGTTCTTAGAATACTCAAGCCGGTGGAGATTCCGGAGGGCTATTGGGTTAACATTGGAGTGTTCACGAATCTCACTCTGGCTGTTTTGGGAGCGGTGATAACCATTTACTTTTTTTTCGGCTTGCATTGAGATCTGTCCGACCTTTCCTCCGCGGCAGATTGTCCCGCACAAATCAGGGAGAAAAAAGGGGATAAGTCCAATTATCCGGGCCGGCACCATCTCATCCGTTTTAAAGACGGCAAAGAAATCCCAAGCCGTGAATTTCTCGCAGCCGAGCTTCAGAAAATTGAGTCCGCCCCGACCGACCGGCGCGCAGGCGGTAGTTAGTGCCGCTGGCATATCAGCCAAATCCAAAACCCGTGAATTGTCATCATAGGCCGGCCGGTGTACAAATGAACAGTGAGAATCCACTGAAACCGAGCAATGTTGTGCGAATAATCACAGGATGGCCGTCATGAAGTCAAAAAAGAAATCTACGAGAAAACGATTTTCCGAGGAAGAGATCGACAAGGTTGTCGAATCGCAAGCTGACGAAGATGTAGCTTGGGGAAAAGCCATTAATGTTCGCAGAGCAAAACCGACCGCTTTATCGCTTCCGATCGAGTTGGCTGCTCGCGCTGCATTCCTAGCGAGGTTACACAGAGAGGAAAACGTTGAAAAATGGTTAGCGCGGATTATTAAAGAGCGGGTAGAACTGGAAGAGGTTGCTTTCAGCGAAGCAAAGCGTGCAATGTCGCTTAGAAACGGCGTCTAACAAAGCTCTGGATCGCCGCGCGGCGGTTGGGGCTTTGATTATTGCTATTCGGTTAACGGTCTCGCATAAGAGCAAACAACACACTTCTCGCACACCATCTCGACACTATTTCTCACGTCAGTGATCGCCCCCTGATGCTGATTGCCCGCCACTCAGTGGCGTCCCTTCGGTGTAGTCTCCCCGTTCAAAAATGGTCAGGATTGGTCAGGATTTGGCCGATGATTCGCGTCTCACGAGGTAAAAGTTCAGTGTCCAGCGGCTTTGCCGCCGTCATCTGTCGGGGCACCGGTTTTGCTCTGGCTAACGGCGGTGAGCTCAAAGACGTACAGCCTGTTCGTGATACTCGCCTGGGCCTTGTTCAACGTCGGCAACTTGGCTGGGGCCGGTCCGAATGCTCATGTCGCGGAAAGCCCTGAGGCGGAGGCTGCGGTCCGGCAAGTCACACACGTCGTCGACGGGGACACAATTGTTTTAAGCCCCAAAGAGAAAGTTCGACTGATCGGCGTAGATACCCCGGAGACGGTCCATCCGAAAAAGATGGTCAAATGCTACGGCAACGAAGCGAAGGAATTCACGCGGAGCACAGTTGCTGGGCAAAAAGTTCGTCTCGCCCTCGACGACGCCAACGCCGCACGGCGGCATAAAGACCGTTACCGCCGCACACTCGGCTACGTTTTCTTGCAAAACGGCATGATGCTGAACGCGGAGCTTATTCGCCGGGGATTCGCTCACGCCTATACTCGATTTCCGTTTCGCTACCTTGTAGAATTTCGTCGCTTGGAAGATGACGCTCGTCATCGAGGCGTGGGCCTGTGGTCGAGCTGTCCCGTGAGTTAAGCAATCAGCCAGGAGGTAACAAGAATAAATGCCGATTATCGCCCGGACAACGCTGTTGCTCATCGCATCGAACGTTTTCATGACCTTCGCGTGGTACGCCCACCTACGAGACATGAGCGATCGGAAGTGGTACGTGGCCGCGATCGCGAGCTGGGGGATTGCGCTGTTCGAGTACCTGCTGCAGGTGCCGGCCAACCGGATCGGCTATACGCAACTGAGCGTCGCTCAACTGAAGATCACTCAGGAAGTCATTACCTTGTCGGTTTTCGCTCCGTTCGCCGTGCTCTATCTTAACGAGTCGCTGAAGCTTGATTACCTTTGGGCCGGCCTCCTCTAAGAACCTCTCGGCGTCGATGGCGGCCATGCAGCCGGTGCCGGCGGCGGTGACGGCCTGGCGGTAAACGTGATCCTGCACGTCGCCGCAGGCAAACACGCCCGAGATGTTGGTCTTGGTTCCGTCGTGGGTGAGGATATAGCCGCTCGGGTTTAGTTCCAATTGGCCAACGAACAATTTGCTGTTGGGCTCATGGCCGATGGCGATGAAGAGGCCATCGCATTTGAAATCTTCGGTCTTGCCGGTCTTCACGTTCTTGAAACGAACGCCGGTGACGCCGCCCGCCTTGGGATCGCCGTAAACTTCTTCGACGACGGTGTCCCACACGAACGAGATTTTGGGATTTTTCTCGGCGCGGTCTTGCATGATCTTGGAGGCGCGCAGTTTATCGCGCCGGTGAACAATCGTCACTTTGGTCGCGAATTTCGTGAGAAACGTCGCTTCCTCCATCGCCGTGTCGCCGCCGCCGACTACGACCAGCTCTCGGTCCTTGAAAAAGAAACCGTCACAGGTCGCGCACGCCGACACCCCATGGCCCATGAGCTTCATTTCCGATTCGATTCCCAGGAGCTTGGCCGTCGCACCGCTGGCGATGATCAATGTATCGCAAGTGTAGGTTTCTTTGCCGACCGTCACTTGAAATGGGCGCTGTTTCAGATTCACAGAAGTCACTTCGCCGAAGAGCGTTTCCGTGCCGAAGCGAACGGCTTGCTTCTTGAATTCCTCCATTAAATCCGGCCCCATAATGCCCTTGGGAAAGCCCGGATAGTTTTCCACGTCGGTGGTAATGGTAAGTTGCCCGCCGGGTTGCGACCCTGTAATGGTAAGTTGCCCGCCGGGTTGCGACCCTTCGATAACGAGCGGCTTAAGATTAGCGCGGGCGGCGTAGATGGCGGCTGTCAAGCCCGCCGCGCCGGAGCCGAGAATAATAACGCGGTAATGACTTTTCTTATCCATCAGGTTTCTGTAACATAAAATTCCGGATGGAGAAAGAAAAGTAGTGGTTCAGTTTCGCCAAAATTTGTAGGGGCAACCCTATGTGGTTGCCCGTTCGGAGGGCAGGGGCGCAGGCCTTACATCGATGCGGCGCTGAAATCAAACTGAACCACTACCGAAAGAAACCGGATCATGGCGAAACTGAGTCACCTGGACGACCAAGGTCGGGCGCGCATGGTCGATGTCTCGGACAAGGACGTCACCAGCCGCAGCGCCGTGGCGCGCGGCGCGATTCACATGCGCCCGGAGACCTTGGAGCTGATTCTCAAAGGCAAAGTCGA
>JACPFE010000218.1 GCA_016183145.1 Deltaproteobacteria bacterium
GAAAAAAGTCGAGAAACACTGTCGGATCATTCCGACGATATGTTTCAATTGCGAAGCGGCCTGCGGCCTCCTGGGGTTTGTTGAGAAGGACACAAACCGCATTCGCCGCTTCGAGGGCAACCCCGAACATCCCGGCAGCCGCGGGCGCAATTGCGCCAAGGGGCCGGCGACGCTCAATCAAGTGACCGATCCGGAGCGCATTCGTTATCCGCTGCGGCGCGCCGGCAAGCGCGGCGAAGGGAAGTGGCAGCGCGTCAGTTGGGACGAGGTGCTTGACGACATCGCGGCGCGCGTGCGCCAAACGCTCCAGGAAGACCGCCGCAACGAGATCATGTATCACGTCGGCCGGCCCGGCCACGAGCTGCTCTATCATCAGAGAGTTTTTCACGCCTGGGGCATCGACGGCCACAACAGCCACACTAACGTCTGCTCCGCCGGGGCGCGCGCGGGATACGCTTTCTGGTCCGGCATCGACCGGCCATCGCCGGATCACGCCAATGCGCGATTCATTCTGCTATTAAGCTCTCATCTGGAGACAGGCCACTATTTCAATCCCCATGCCCAGCGCATCATCGAAGCGAAGAACTCTGGGACAAGGATCTGTGTCATCGACACCAGGCTGTCCAATACGGCGTCCAAATCGGATTATTGGATTTCTTCCTGGCCGGGCAGCGAAGCGGCGATTGTGCTCGCCATGTGCAACGTTCTTCTGCAAGAAGATCTCTTCGACCGGGAATTCGTCCGCCGATGGGTTAACTGGGAAGAGTATCTGCGCGAAGAGTTTCCCGATGAGCCGCAAACCTTTCATTCCTTCGTGTCCATCCTGAAGCAAACCTACGCGCGGTATACGCCCGAGTTCGCGGCCAAAGAAGCCGGCGTTGATTCGCAGGTGATCGTCGGCGTTGCCCACGAAATCGCCAAAGCGGGTTCAGCGTTTTCATCCCATGTGTGGCGCAACACGGCGGCGGGTAATCTCGGCGGTTGGCAGGTAGCGCGTGCGTTACAGTTTTTGAGCGTTCTCGCCGGCGCTGTCGGTACGCCCGGCGGCACCGCGCCGAACGCGACTAACAAATATATCCCGGCGCCGCCCCTCATGCCGCCGCCGGCGAAGGTGTGGAACGAGATGCTCATTCCGAAGGAATATCCTTTGGCATTTTTCGAGATGAGCTTTTTGCTGCCGCATTTCATCAAAGAGGGGCGCGGCAAGCTGGCGATGTATTTCACCCGGGTCTACAACCCGGTGTGGACCAACCCCGACGGCATGAGCTGGATCGAGATGCTTTCGGATGAAAGCAAAGTCGAGCGCCACGCCTGCCTGACGCCGACCTGGAGCGAGACGGCCTGGTTCGCCGATTATGTCCTGCCCATGGGTCATGCCTCCGAACGGCATGATCTGATGAGCCAGGAGACTCAAGCGGCGCGCTGGATCGGCTTTCGCCAGCCGATCCTCAGAGTCGCGTTAGAAAAGCAGGGAAAGAAGTTCAATACCACTTACGAAGCGCATGAAGCCGCGGGCATCGGCCAGGTGTGGGAGGAAGACGAGTTCTGGATCGAGCTGTCGTGGCGCGTCGATCCCGACGGATCGCTCGGCGTTCGCAAGTATTTCGAATCGCCCTACGAGCCGGGCAAGAAAATGACCGTCGACGACTATTATCGCTGGATCTTCGAGAACAGCGTGCCGGGACTGCCCGCGGCTGCGGCTAAGCAAGGCTTGACACCCTTGGAGTACATGCGCAAGGTCGGCGCCTTCTTGATCGAAGATAACGTCTATCGCGTCCATGAAACTGCGATAAAGACCTCGGATCTGGCCGAATCGATTACCGACCCGACGACCAATGTTATTTCCAAGAATGGCGCCGTTCTGGGCGTGGAGGTGGACGGAAAAGCCTGCGCCGGATTCCCGACGCCGTCGCGCAAGCTGGAGTTTTTCTCCAAGACATTGAAGGATTGGAAATGGGCCGAGTATTCGATTCCCGGCTACATCAAGAGCCACGTTCACCAAGACAACTTCGACGTCAACGCCGGCGAGATGCTCTTGCTGCCGACGTTTCGCTTGCCGACGCTGATTCATACGCGCTCGGGCAATTCTAAATGGTTGTATGAAATCTCGCACCGCAATCCGCTCTGGATCAATTCGAAAGACGCCGAGCATCTCGAAGTGAAAACCGGCGATCTCTTGAAAGTCCATACCGAGATCGGCTACTTCGTCGATAAAGTGTGGGTCACCGAGGGCATCAAGCCCGGCGTCATCGCGTGCTCGCACCATCTTGGCCGCTGGCGCTTGGCGGAAGAGCAGGGCGGCGAGCGCTGGTCGACTGCGTTAGTCGATCTCAAACAATTGGGCGACGGCAAATGGATGATGCGCCAGATCCACGGCATCAAGCCGTTTAAGAGCGACGATCCCGATTCATCCCGAATTTTCTGGCAAGACGGCGGCGTGCACCAGAATCTCACTTTTCCCGTGCAGCCCGATTGGATCAGCGGGCAGCATTGCTGGCACCAAAAAGTGCGCGTGACTAAACCCGGACCCGACGACAAATACGGCGACGTCTTTGTCGATACGAATAAATCCCACGAGGTTTACAAACGCTGGCTGAGCAAAACCCGCCCGGCTCCCGGCCCCGACAATATGCGCCGACCACTCTGGCTGCCGCGCTCGTACAAGCCGGCGGCGGAAGCGTATTATCTAAAGGATGAAGGATAAAGACGGAAGTCGGTTGCCTTGCACCGGCGTATTTGGAGCGCTGACAGTTTCCCAGGTTATGGATAATCCCGCAAAAGTCCTGATCAGACTGCTTCTTGCCTTTGTCATCGGCAATGGCTTGTTGTTTTTTGCCTACCGGCTGTTTTTTCTTTGGAGTTTCGCGTCCGATTTAACTGCCAGCGACGTTATCGGTGTGTCCTTGCGCGGACTGCGCTTCGACGTTGCGTTGATGGGGCTCGAAACCGGACTTCTCGGCTTGGCATTCTGGTGGAGGGGGCTGCGCTTCAGGGCGCTCTTCACGGCATTGCTCGGTTTTACCTACGTTCATGCCTTGGCATGTTTCTCAAACTATCTTTTCTTTCAGGAGCGCGGCCAGCATTTCTGGGAGATGTTCATGGCGAACGTGACCGAACCGAAGGAGATGTACATCGCGGTGGCGCCGTTATTCTTCCATCAGCCGGTGCTGGCGGTGCTCCTGGCGGGAGCTTCGCTCGGCTTGGCCGCTTTTTGGTCCCGCATGAGGCCGAGGTTCAGTAAGGTCCCGGCGAATTTCGTGGCTGCGGTCGGCGGCCGCGGCCGGGCTATCATTCTGCTCCTGATCCTTTTCTCGCTCAGTCTCGAACCGATTATCATTAAAAGGATGATTAGAAAAACCGAGTGGCCCATCGGATTGAGACCGGGCATCGCCGCCAGCACGCTGTATATGGGGTGGAGCGATTATCGTGTGAACCAGGGAATCGTCAACCCCGTTTTCGACTTTGTCACCTATCACCTGCCCGGCAGCCTCAGTTTGCACCGACAGTTTACTCTGGATCGAGCCGAAGCCCTCGCGATGACGCGCGCGCTGATCGGCGCTCCGCAGAGTAGCGGGGCGTATCCCTTGCTTCGGGAAATCCGTTCCGATCTTTCTCTGGGCATTGAGAACGTAATCCTGCTGCAAGTCGAGGGGCTTTCCGACTCCTACGTGCACCTCGAGGTTAAGGGTCGCCCGGTCATGCCGTTTTTGCAAAGGTTGACGCGCGAATGGCTATATTTTCCTAAAGTGATTCAAAGCTTCAATGCCACCGACGGCTCCGTGTTCGCCACCTTCACAGGATTTCCCGAGACCTTCGTGGAGCGCAACGCCGTTGATTTTCTTGAGTACGATTCCGGCGGACATTATGCGTCTCTATCGCGCCTTCTCGGGGAGCGAAACTACCAACATTTTTTCTTTCAAGCCTTCCGGCATCGCACCGCGCAGTATTTGGCCTTCGCGCGCAATCAGGGATATCAGGCCTACGGCGTGGACTATTTTGAGAGCCGGCTGGGCGGCGGTTTACCGAAGGCCGAGGTGGGCAACGTGCTCGGCGTTTTTGACGGGGTTTTCTTGCAAGAGGCGGCTGACGCGCTGATTCGGGCGCCAAAAAAATTCACGGCGCACATCGTGACCGCCACCAGCCACTCGCCGTGGACGACGCCGCCCAGTTTCGGTGCGGTCTTTGATGAGAAAGTTATCAACTCCTTCCACTACGTGGACAGGAGCCTCGAAGCTTTTGTGGAGCGCTTGAGAAAGGAGCTTCCCCGCTTCGACCGAACCCTGATCGTGATCGTCGCGGATCACACCAGCACGCGGGCACCGGATTTGCTTCGCCGGATTCACGTGCCGCTGTTTTTTTTCAGCACCGGGCTGCTCCGAGAAAAAGACCGTTGGCTTAAACAACGAGAAATTTGGGGTAGCCATATCGACATTGTTCCGACGATCCTGGACCTGCTGGGCGGGCATTACTGTTATAGCGGGATGGGGCAAAGTTTGTTGAGTGCGACGGCTCTCGGCAAGGGCGTTCTCAGCGGGAGCCGCGGCGAAGGGTATTATGTCAAGGATCAATTCGCCTTCCGGTATGCGTCGCCGTCAGGCGCCATGAGCCTACACGCCATAGGAAGCGATCAGGGGTCCGGCGGCACGGATGTTGCGCAAGAACAGGCGATGGTGTTCGAGCAGATGCGGCGGGAATATTTTGCCCTATACGAGACTTCCAAGCATCTGACTCGGGAGAGAAACGCTTTTCCGAGCAGTGGTACTGGCGCATGCAAGTAGCAAAGCGCGAATTCAGGGATGGTTGAAACCCCTCGCCCCGTCGATCCTTCGACAAGGCTCAGGACAGGCTGAGCTCAGGGCATGTTTTAGGCGAAGCACGGTCGAGGAAACGTTGTCCGAAGTCGGCCAGTTTGCGTTCGCCGACGCCGCGCACCCTGAGAAGCGCCGCGGGGGAGCCAGGGCGGAGACGCGCCATAGCGCGCAGCGTGGCGTCGCTAAGCAGGACATAGGCGGGCAGGTTGCGTTCGCGCGCGATCTCCCGACGCAATATCCGCAGGCTTTCGAACAATCCCGGATCGACGCCTTCCCAAGACCGCTCATCGAAGCGGGTCTTTGCTAATTTTGTTTTTGGCTGAAGCAAACGCACGGCGCGTTGGCCGCGGAGAATTTCCCACGATGAGTCGTTGAGCCGTAGGACCGGGAGATTCTCGCCGCTCCGTTCGAGCAACTCCTGGTCGAGAAGTTGGTAGACCATGTTGGTGAGCGATTTGCGGTTGGCGCCTTTCATCAAGGCGTAGGTCGTTAGTTTCTCGTGACCCCAGCGGCGCACTCGTTCGGTGTCGGCGCCGAGAAGCACGTCGACGATATGCGCGGCGCCGAAGCGCTCGCCCACGCGCGCCACGCAGGAAAGAATCTTTTGCGCCGTGACGGTTGCGTCCGCCAGCCCTTCGACTTCGTTCAAACAGACGTCGCAGGCCTCGCAGTTTGGCTTGGCGTACCGTTGTCCGAAGTACTCGGACAGCCTGCGGTGGCGGCAATGGACGCCGGTGCAAAAGCGGCGCATATGCTCCAGTAGCCCGCGCGCGGCGGCGATCACTTCGGCGGGCTCCTTGGCGTCCAGCGCGCTTTTTTCGATCAGCGATTCCCAGCGCAGCGCGTCGGCGGCGGAGTAGAGCAGCACACACTCCGCCTCCAGGCCGTCGCGTCCGGCGCGGCCGGTCTCTTGTTGATAGTGCTCGACCGATTTCGGCATGGCGGCGTGAATGACACAGCGCACGTCGCTGCGGTCGATGCCCATGCCGAACGCGACCGTCGCGGCCACCACGTCGATTTGCTCCGAGGCAAAGGCGTCTTGCGTGCGCCGGCGTTCGTCGGCTTCCATGCCGGCGTGATAAAAAGCCGCGCGCAGTCCATGGTCCTGTAAAGCAGAGGCCATGGCTTCGGTGTCGTTGCGGCTAATGCAGTAGATGATCGCCGCTTGACGCGAATGGCGCCGCAGGACTTCGATAACCTGCAAGCGCGTGTCCACCCGTGGAATGACGCGATAAACCAGATTGGGACGATCAAAAGTTCCAACCAGCACTGCGGGATTGTTCAGATGCAATTGTTGAGCGATGTCGGCGCGCACGCGCTCGGTCGCGGTGGCGGTATAGGCATGGACACTGGCGCGCGGAAAGCGCGCCTTGAGCTCGGCGAGGCGGCGGTATTCCGGACGAAAATCATGGCCCCAGTGACTGATGCAGTGCGCTTCATCGATGGCGAAGGCGCGGATTTGAATGCGCTCGATGAACTGCAAAAAACGCGGCGCGAGCAGCCGCTCCGGCGCCACGAACAGCAGCCGGTAGCGTCCGGCAGCAAACTGCTCTTCGGTTTCATGGATCGCATGCGGAGACATGCCAGTGTACAACGCCGCCGCCGGATAGCCGCACTGGCGCAGTCCATCGACTTGATCTTTCATCAACGAGATCAGCGGCGAGACCACGATATCGGTGCGCTGCGCCAACTCCGCGGGGACCTGATAGCACAACGATTTCCCGCCGCCGGTAGGCATGACCACCAGCGAATCGCGTTGTTCGAGCCCCGCGCGGATCGCTTGCTCTTGCAGCGGCCGCAACTCGGAGTATCCCCAGTAGCGGCGCACCGTGGCGATGATGTCGGCGGTTGACCAGTTTGGCGATGGCTTCATTTTCTTCTCACCGCGATACAAAATCACGAGAGGCTCGGCGGACAGATCTTCCAATCATGTACCTCCGGCAGAGCCGGAGGCTTGATTCGTGACCCACTCAAAGCGGTCTGGCCGGCTGCGCCGGCAATGCTCACCGGCTCTCCGCCTTCGCTTCCTCTCCCTCTGGGAGAGGACTGAGGTGAGGGTGAATCTTTCCTGGCTAATACGGCCCTCACCCTTCCCTCTCCCAAAGGGCGAGGGTGGGATTGTATCAACTCTCTTGGTGCCACGAGTCAATTCTTGTTCCAGGTCGAAAGTGCGAGAAAAACGACTGCCGCAAAAGTCAAACTTTGGGAGTCCCCCAGCAGAGCTGGAGGTTTACCTTTGATTAATCATGTATCGTCGCTATGGCGGATTTGTCCCGTTGTTTTCGGACACCGGAAGCGGTTCTCTTGGCTAGTGGAAAATCGGCTTGCGGCGGAAGAACTCCCTACGGCTCTTCCAAGAAGTCTCGGATCGCCCGGTGGGTCGCTTCGGGTTTGGCGAAAAAATAGTAGTGGCCCGAATCAGGAACGACGACCAGCTTTGCATGGGGAATAGCGCGGACGAGGATTTCGGCCGAGGCCCAGTGAGAGATGTCGCTGGTCGTCTTGGCTTCGTCATCCCCGACCATCACCAGCGTGGGCATGCGAATATCCTTTAAGCGATCGGCGGTGTCATGGGCCTGGCGGGCCATGACATGCAGCAGGTAGCTTTCCAGCGGCGGCAGGTTGGCCAAACGAATCTTGAGAAATTCTTCAACCCGCTGCGGCTGCTCGCTTATAAACTTTTCCGTGAAACCGATCCTGAGCGCGTGATCCCGCGCGTATTTTTCGTATCCCTTCTCGACCAATTCCACGCACATCTTGAGCGGGATTCCCCTGCTCGTATGCGCGGCGCCCGAGGAGGCGAGGATCAGCTTTTTGACCATTCGGGGATAATCCAAAGCTATCAGTTGCGCCACCCTCCCGCCCATGGAGTGGCCGTAGACGACGGCCTGTTCGGCCCCCAAGTGCTCCAAGAGGGCAGCGGCATCGTCGGCAAGCGTCTTCGTGCTGTACTCCGCCGACGGCTTATCGGTGCGTCCGGTGCCGCGTTGGTCATAAATGATGACGCGGTGATCGCGGGAAAACTCGGGGACCTGAAAGGGCTTCCAGACCTCACCGTGACAGGCGGTCTCGCTAATAAATAGAAACGGCGGGCCTTCCCCGTACGCCTCGTAATAGAGCTTCAGATCTCGCCGCTGTAAATATGGCATATCGAGCTTCCCCAGTTTGTTAGATTCAATGCCAACCCCGCCTCTTTCGGTTGCCCCTTCCTTGTGCTCATCATTACACTTTTGCCGCGCGCCCGTCCAGGGCGGGCCGTGCAAACCTTGCGTGCATTGACAGCGCGCGGTGGGGTCTGTTACCTGTTGGAGAAAATTCTAACGCATCGACAGAGAACATGACCATCGAACCGCAAGAATTGCGCCGCGTCATGGGTCACTTTGCGACTGGCGTGACCGTCATTACGACCAAGGACAAAGATGGAACCCCCCAGGGACTGACGGCCAACGCCTTCATGTCCCTATCGTTGAATCCGCCATTAGTTTTGATCAGCGTCGATAAAGGCGCGGCTTCATACGCTTGCTTCGAGACTGGCAACGGCTACACCGTCAATTTCCTCGGTGAAGAGCAGGAGGAGATATCGAAGCGCTTTGCTACCAAAGGAATCGATAAGTTCAGCGGCCTTCAATGGCATCCCGGCACCAACGGCGCCGCGATCATCGACGGCGTCATCGGCTACGTCGAGTGCAAGATCACACAGCGCCACGACGGCGGGGACCATACCATCGTCGTCGGCGAGATTCTCAACGTCAGCGCTACGGGCGACCGCCCGCTGCTTTTCTTCAAAGGCAAGTATCAGCGACTGCCGGATTAATGCCGGTTCAAGATTCAATGTTCAAAGTTCAACGTCTAGAATGGAGACCTTGAACCTGGAACTAGTTCGTTGGACCAGACGGTCATCTCCGCGCTCTTGTCTTCGATCAATTTGTCCCACTTCTGGGTCTTGGCCTCGATGCCCTTGCGGTCGCCGATGAAGCGCGCATAGCAGAAATCTCCGGTGATCAGATCGAGCGCCTTCGCCAATGTGTCGATGCGCGGCATCCACGCCTGGGCGACCAGCGCGAAGGCGACCGAGTGCTCGCGCAGCAGCTCCAAAAAATCCCAACTGATCCAGTTCTTGTTGCGAATCTCCAGGGCGAACTGGAATTCCTTGGGAAGGGCTTTGAGAAAAGGGCGCAGCAGTTTCTCGAACGGCTCGCGGGAGGCGAAGGCATTTCTATTGAAGTAGGGAAATTGCAGCAGCAGCGGACCCAGCCGGTCGCCGAGCAGCGCCATCGTGGAAAGAAACAACGTAAACTCCGACTGGCAGTCTTTGAGCACCTTCTGGTGGGTGATGACGCTGGGAATCTTGGCGGCGAAGATAAAACCAGGCGGCGTTTTTTCCTTCCAGCCCAGCACCACCGAGCGCGCCGGAATGCTGTAGTAGGTCGAATCGATCTCCACGGCGCGAAACCGGCGCGCGTACGCCTCGATGAACTGCCCCGGCTTTAGATTGGCCGGATAGAACGGGCCCACCCAGTCTTGGCTCGACCAACTGGAAGTCCCCAAGTAGAGATTTTCGGGAATCGGCATAGAAAGGTTTCACCACATCTCTTCCGCAGCGTCAACGGCCTAACGCAGTTTCGGGTCTCGGGTTAACTCGAAACTAGTGTGGTGTCTCAGAAGTTCGTTACATAATTCAATCGTCATTCCGGGCAAGCTGGCGATAGCTAGCGCGACCCGGAATCCAGGAAAATCGAATGCTTCTGGATGCCCGCTTTCGCGGGCATGACGGAGGAGAGACCACCGACTTCTTTTGCGAACTTCTGACTCAGGACACCAGGAGCCCGGAACTCGAAACAGCCGCAGCGCGCTTGACTACTGAAAGTAATTTCAGTATATAGCATTCTCATGCTACCCGCGCTGACCAAGAGGCAAAAGGCGATCTATGATTTTCTGCTGAGCACCATTCGGGAGAAGGGCTTTGCCCCGTCGATCCCCGAGATCGGCGCCAAGTTCAAGATCGCTTCGACCAACGGCGTCTCGGATCATCTCAAAGCGCTGGAGAAAAAAGGCTACATCCGCCGCGTCGGCAAGCGCGCCATCGAGGTGCTATCGGCGCTCGGCGCGCCGGTGTTAACCGCTGTGCGCGACATCCCGCTCTTGGGCCGGGTTCCGGCCGGCAAGCCGTTTCTCAGCGAAGAAAATTCCGAAGGGCTTTTGACCATACCGAGCGACATGGGCTCGGGAAAACTTTTCGCTCTGCAAGTCAAAGGGGACAGCATGATCGGCGCCGGCATCATGGAGGGGGACCGGGTGATCGTCAAGCAGCAGGGGACGGCGGAGAACGGCGCGATCGTCTGCGCCCTGATCGAGGGCGAGGCGACCCTCAAGCGGTTTTATGAAAAAGACGGCGTCGTCACGCTTAAAGCCGAGAATGAAAAATATAAACCGATCACGGTTGCCAACGGCGAGTTTCGGATTGTGGGTAGGGTGGTCGGGCTGATGAGGAAGTTTTAGGAAGGCACATGGGGGCGAGCAATTTTTTGGCCGA
>JACPFE010000219.1 GCA_016183145.1 Deltaproteobacteria bacterium
AAATTTTCCGTTCATGCTGAGCCCCGTCGAAGCATTCATAGGGTTTTTCAGCAGAATCAATTTATTGATTTTATTGTGGTCAGGGTTCTGACGTCTACGTCTTGGCTTTGTTCGGCCGTTTTCCAGTCAGTTAAAGTGCGAGATAGCGCGCGATCGGGTTTCCGCTCCGAAAACCTTCGGGCTCAAATTCCCCACATCCCGGATCGGCGCTCAGATAATATTAGTCGAAATGAGGCCGGGATGCCATGGCGAATCTTCAGAGGTGAGGCCCGTTCAAGTCGTTCAAAACGTTCAATCGCTGCCCTTCGACTTCGCTTCGCGGCGCTCAGGACAGGCGCTCCGTTCAAAACGTTTAACCGCGAGGGAACCCCTGGCAATAATTTTCCGCCGCTTAGTGTTTTGCGTAGGTTCGGGGCAGGTCTTCGGAGGACGTGCGGAAAGGATGAGGGATCAAAATAGGGAATCGGCCGCAGGGTGGTGGCCGAATTGACGAGGAAGTAGGCCTACGGTTGCGTTTCGGCACGGCCGGCACCGATCAAATAATACTGAAGCCCGTTCCAATGGTTCGACTAGCTCACCATGAGCGGAATCTCCCGTTCAACCGCCGCGCGGAGCGCAGTCGAAGGGTTCAAGCCGTTTCAGACAATAGCCGGTACGAGACCCAAGGAAAAACAATCTCGGCGGGACGTTTCCACGTTTCGGCAATTCCCGAAACGTCGAAATGACCGGCGGCTATGCGCTTCCATACCGCGCGGCTTTTTCCTCAACCCGGAAACCGATCTTTCGGCGCTTTTTCTCCGGCGGCGTCATGAGCTGCCGGATCGCCTCGAAGATCGCTTGGATCTGTTCGTCGTGAGTGCCGATTTTTCGCTCTAAATCTTCCAGCTTGCCGGTTAGTTCCTTGTGTGCTGCCAGCAGATGGCGCATTCGGACAAACGCGCGGACGACAAGGACGCTCATCTCAACCGCTAGGGGACTGTTTAGAACGTTGGCGGCCATGAGCGCTCCGTGCTCGGTGAATGCATAGGGCAGAAAGCGTGGATCGTGGTGCTTTTGGGAACCGGTCGCAATTTGCGACCAGTTGTCCGACGTCGCCGGGGACAGGCATAACACTCTTTACAATCTGTCCGCTAGGACATACGGGTCGGACTACGCTATATGTAACTGCTTTTAGAATTATTCGCCCAACCGACACCATTTCCCGCCTTAGCGCTCACTTCCGCCGCCAAAATCATCCGCGTCAGCTTCTCTGTGTTCGACAGTGTGGACGCTCCGCCCACTCCGCGACCTGCGATCACTCCTTTAGAGCACATGTTTCACCTTTAAAAAGCCACCGCTTCCGTTCACTTAATCCGTCCGATGAATACATTGCGCCGGTCCGACCCACGTCTTGTCTCTGAGATCAGCGCCGAGATTGATATGATTGCTATGCCAGCCCCCGTGCCCTAAGCCGACCCCGAGAATCCGGTCTCCGTTTCGCAAAACTTAGGCAATTCTGGCGCGGTGCTCTGGACTTACTTACGTCGAAGGCGGCTGGTTAAGGACGCCGGCTGGCGTCAGCACAACGATGTCCGAGAAACGTTTGAAGTCATCGGCGTTAAAAGTCAAAAGTTGCGTAATGCCGTGAACTACCATCGCAGCAACAATTCGCGCGTCGTGAGCATTTTTCCCAGCAACAGCATACCTCAGCACGAGCCTTTCCCACTCTGCATACACTGCTTGGGTATCGTTGAGGAAATTGAACAACTTTTTGATAGAAGAAAGTTCTGCCTCAGCCAGCCCAATCGGCATGGCTAAACCATTTGCCGCCACTGGCCGAGTAGCAACGACCCAAAATTCATAAAGGTTTTGTGGAACGATACAGAGATCTTCTCCCTGTTTCTTTAACGCAGCGAGAGCAGTGAGCGTTTGGTTGTGCGAGGGGTGAGCGGGTTGCGCGGCGCGAGTAAGAATATTCGTGTCGAGAGCAACGCTCATTCGCCTCGCCCTTCGTAAATGCCTTGGCGGCTGTCATCGGCAATGACAGTACCGACCGGATGGCTTGCCGCCCAGGCACGAAGCGCGCGCGCCCAGTCATCCGCCATCACATCTACAGCCTTCGTCCGTTCCACTTTCTGCCGTGTCAGGCATTCCCGTTCGTCCAGCATGTCGTTCAGCAGATCATTAATCGTCTTTCCCGCGCGTCGGGCATGTTCAGCGAGTCGGTTTAGCACCTCGGTTTGAACCTTTTCCTCACGAAAGTCTTGAGTGCTCATGGTCACGCCTCCCAGAAACTAACCCTACTCGGCATCCTAGCGAGACTGGATGCCAAAGGCAATCAAGGCAATTCTGGAGTTGGGGTCGCCCATTAGCAGGCAGGCCTGGAGATATTGCGTAATACTCGATTTGTTAGAAATTAGGGTCTGGCCCCGTTCCCTAGCCCCGTTCCGAATCCAGAAGGCACAATAAAGGCCATCCACGATTCTACTGCTTCGCCTCGTTTAGTTTGCGAGAGAGGAAATCAACGACGAGTGGCCAAACCAGCTCGGCCAAATGCGGCTGATAACCGTTAGATTCGGTAGAAGCGAAGCCGTGATTTCCGAAGCCGAAAAAATGCCATTCCAATTCCTGCCCATTCGCAAAAAAGCTGTCCATGACACGCTGCTGCACGTCGAATGTGCTGGTATCGTCATGGCCGCCGTAGAGCACCATAGAAGGGCATTTAATTTCGCGCGCCGCGTCGCAAGGGTGACGCGGGCGTATGTTGCTGGGGCCCTCGTTCCTCACAGAAGGGTAGTACGCGACAAACGCCCGAACGTCGGGACTGGAGGCGACGAAGTGGATTCCGATCCGGCCACCCATGCAATAGCCGATCACGCCGACCCTGGAATTCTCGACATCGCTTCGCGACATTAGGTATTTCCACCCTCTGTCAATGACCCGCACAAAATCTCCGTCTGGAGTTTTGTTTTGAATCTCCGTTCCTTTGTCGATGTGAGTCTCGGCGGGATAGCCGAGCATGTGGTAGAGGTTCGGAACGACCGTGCAATACCCAAGCTGGGCAAACCTATAAGCCGCCGTCTTGAGATAGCCCGTGAGGCCGGAGTGCTGGTGGATCAACAGCAACCCCGGCCCCTTCTCCTCGCGCGCGGGATGAGCGATATAGCCCTCAATGCCGTCTTTTTCCTCTCGCAGCTTTCTCGTGATAATCTCCATAACAGTTTATCTCCTCAGCGTTTGCTGTAGAGCTTATTAATGAATCCCTCGCGCACCATCCGGTCCACGACGGAATTATCAAAGAAGGTTTCAAACGGAGTTCCTTTTTTTCCGAGGAACTCAAGAATGGTGGCAACCGCTTCTGGATCGGGCCGCGGCGTACGCTCCAAATAAGTCACGGCATCCTGGTACAGATCCTCAACGCTCTTGGCATCCGTCAGCCGTGAATATTTCGCGATGACCTTCAACGCCAGCCTTTTTTCATTGTTAAGAGCGGCGATGCCCTCCGTGTAAGCTCTTACGATGCTCTCCACGGTCTCGAGATTTTTCCGGTAGTAATCCCGCGAGACCGGTATCATGTTCATGGAATAGGGGATGCCCAAATCAACGAACTTGAGCAGGATCTTGGCCGGAACATTGGGCCCCACGCGGAGATCGGCAGAGACCGTGCCCGCAATCGCGCGTTGTTGGAATGCGGCACCCACCTCAGGGGTTCCGCCGAACTGACGAATATTCACCGCATTCTCCATGGCATATTTGCGGAGCAACATTCTCGCAAGATTGTCTGTGATGGAACCAAACCGGGTGACCCCTAGTGTCTTACCTTTCAAGTCCTCGACGCGATTGATTTCCGGTTGCACCCAGAGCCTGTGATAGGGTTTGTTGGCAGTCCCCGCTACGCCGAGGATGGGAGCGCCGCCCAATATCGCGGCGATGATCGCGTTGGTGCCTGCAATCCCACCCTGAAGATCTCCTCCGAGCAACGCTTGTACTACGACAGGGCCGGATGCGATGTAGATCAGATCCGCCTGAATTCCATGCTTCTCAAACGCCCCTATCTCTTTCGCCACCCACGCGCCGGTCGCCATGGCACCCAGAGTCGAATAGCCGAAAGTAATCCTCTTTCGTTCCGCTGTTTCCGCGGACGATACCAGGAAGAAAAGGGGCAAGAAAACGTAAAGAAGTTGCTTCAAACTTGTTCTTTGGTAATTCATCCCAGCCACCTTATTCAAATTGTTGTCCAATTTATTTCTTGGCTTTTGCGCCAAAGTGGCCCTCACTCTCCAGTCCGCGTACGAGCTGGTCATCGATAAAATCCTCGGGCCTGGCGTTTTTTGCCCTTGGGTGCTCGCTCTCCCTGAGCGTTTCCATGATTCCGTCCCTGGTGGGATATGGAACTCTCTCGACAAAGTCGAGCGCGTACTGATGCATGGCATTTAAATATTCTGGCTCCGCCGTCTTCGTGTATTTACTGAGAACCGCTTTGGCAAACGATGGATCGGCAACCATACGGCGAAGACCTTGGGCGTACCCTCTAAGGAACCGTCGAACCACATCGTTGGAACCGTGGAGATATTTGCGTGAGGCGACCAGACCCGTGTGGGGATAATGGGCGCCCACTTTCGCCATATCCACTAGAAGCTTCGCTCCCACCTCCTTTGCCTTGAGGTTAAAGGGCGGGACGAACGCCGCGGCGGCAATCGCTTTAGTCCCAAGCGCCGCTGCCTGGCTCGCCAGATCACCGAGCTGCACAAACGCGACATCCTTGTCAGGTTGAAGCCCGATCTTACGGAGGACCAAACGCATGGTGAAATCCGTGGAAGAACCGATTCTTGTAACCCCAACTTTTTTGCCTCTTAGATCTTGCAAAGTTTTAACCTCAGGCAGCGCCATAATGTAAAACGCCGGGACATTGACAACTCCGGCGATCATCACGAGATCGGCGCCGCCGAGAGTTGCATTCACAAGGGCCCGGCCGCCCGAGAAAACGATCGGCGCCTCGCCGGCCAGCATGGCTTGAATGACGAGAGAGCCGCTGGGGATATAGATCAACTCGACGTTGAGCCCTTGTTCCTTGAAGTGGTCTCCCTCGCGGGCGATCCAACATGCGAGATAGGTAGGGCTCGGTGCTGGATAGACGACGCGAAGGCGAGCAAAACGAGCCTCTTCATCAGCACGGGTTTGAGCACCTAGATGATCCGCCATCCCTGCCAGGATCAGGCAAACGAGCATGATAAGCTTCGACATCATTCTCCCTCTCAATGCTTTCATTATTTCTCCGGCCGTCATAGCGTCCACGTTTTTTCGAATTGCTTGACAAATTGTCTACGTATAGCGTTTTATCCCCAAAGCTTATGAGCAATCAAGCACGGGGGAAATCGTGGCAGGAGCCACGAGCGGGAGAACCGGGGTTGGACTAAGCTGCGGCGCCGCATGTACGTTGCGGCTATACAAATTGCAAAGCACCGAAGCAGTAGCACGCCCCAGTAGCCGGGGTCCGGAGATATTGCATAATACTCGATTTGTTTAGAAAGCAAGGCCTGGCCCCCTCGCCAAGATAATGTGGCTCCAAGCAATTGCAATCGCCGCCCACTACGCTGCCTTCCGAATGACCGGTCTCAATTGGTCCGAATCAATCGACGAGCGTGAGCAGGCCCATGACGGCGATGCCCAATGAGATCAGGAGCGTCTGCACGATCAAGGCGCGCAGGCTGTGATCATGCTGCAACTCCGGGATCAGGTCCGCCGCCGCCAGGTAAACGAAGCCGCCCGCCGTAAGCGGAACCAGGGTTGACGTCACGGCTTCATGGGCGACGGAGGCGGCCAACAGTGAGAGGGCAGTACCGAGGATGGCGACGCTGGCGGAACCGAGATTGACCAGGATCGCTCTGCGAACGCTCAGGCCGCTGTGGATGAGGATGCCGAAATCGCCAAACTCCTGGGGGATTTCATGGAGCAGCACCGCCATGGTGGTGGACACTCCCAACGTCGGACTGACGAGATAACTTGCTCCGATCACCGCCCCGTCGATGAAGTTGTGGACCGCGTCGCCGAGAACGTTGATTACGGCCAGCTCCGGTCGGCCGCCCGCCTCTGGGCCATGGAAATAGTCGTGGAGCACTCCATGACGATGTTGAAGAAGCTTCTCGACAATGAAGAAGACCAGCATCCCTGCGAGGATCGACAGCGAAGCGGTCATCGGTGCTTTGCCCGATGTGCCGGTTTCGAAGGTTCCCGGGATCAGGTGGATGAAGGCGTCGCCGAGCAGCGCGCCGACGGCGAAGCTGATGAAAAGCGTCGCCAACCTGCGCACCCGCGCTTCGTCCAGCGCGATGGTAACGAGGCCCACCAGGGAAACGAGGCTTACCGCAACGACGCTGGCGAGGGCAAAGATGACGGTCGTCATGCACGGTCCCAACCGAACGAACCGCAACTGACTCACTTCCAGCTACAAGCTGTTTCATGCGAGTTCAATCACTCAGCCGTTCGCCCTGATCCCGGTTGAAGGGCGGACGGCTGACCGGCGCCGTAGTCTTGCCCACCGGCGTGCCGGAGCGTCGACAGGGCTATACGTTCGGTGATTGCTCGCCCAGATCCCAAATCAACGTTCGGCGGACGATCTTGTCCTTCACTACCGTGAGCGCTTTGATCTCCTTGGTCTCATTTCTGAACGTCGCGATCACCGTGTAGATCGCCGGCGGGAGTTGAATGAAAAACAACGGCCCGTCGGTGATGAGAGAGACAAGTTCGCCGCCTTTTGCGTCCGCGATCACCAGCGTCACATCGGAGAGAAACGCCCCCCCTTTGGCGGCAAACGAAAGCTTGACGTTATACGCCCTGCCTTTTTCCTCCATGATCTCCCGTTCATCACTGCCCACACCGCCGCAGAGATAGCCAAATCCCTGGG
>JACPFE010000220.1 GCA_016183145.1 Deltaproteobacteria bacterium
GCGAGGATGTCGGCGATATCCCAGGATACATCGAGGAAGTTAAGAAAGCCCTGCCGCCAGGCTTCAAAGCCAAGGGTGAATTCTATGCGTTTGTTGACGAGTGTCATCGAACTCAGTCCGGCGCGCTTACGACGCGATGAAGGCGATTCTGCCAAACGCTACGTTTGTCGGCTTCACAGGTACGCCGCTGCTAAAGGCAGACAAAAAGAGAAGCATCGAAGTCTTTGGCCGCTACATTCACACCTACAAGTTCGACGAAGCCGTGAAGGATGGTGTGATTCTCGACTTACGTTACGAAGCACGTGACATCGACACGAGCATTACCTCGCAGAAAAAGATCGATCAGTGGTTCGAGGCCAAGACGAAGGGTTTGACCGATCTCGCCAAGGCGCAGCTCAAGCAACGCTGGGGCACGATGCAGAAGGTGCTAAGCTGCCAGGACCGGCTTGAAAAGATCGCCGCCGATATCATGTTGGACATGGAGACGCGCGACCGGCTGAAAAGCGGCCATGGTAACGCCATGCTCATCTGCGGCAGCATCTATGAGGCCTGCAAGTTTTACGAGTTGTTCGACAAAACCGACCTTCACGGCAAGTGCGCTATCGCCACCTCGTATGTGCCGTCAACAGCGCAGATCAAGGGTGAGGAAAGCGGCGAAGGCGAAACGGAAAGGTCGCAAAAGTATGCGATCTACCAAAAGATGCTCGCTGATTGGTTCAACGAAGCGCCGGAGGAAGCAGTAAAGAAAGCGGACCAATTCGAGACCGTGGTGAAGAAAACATTCATCGACGAGCCGGGACAGATGAAACTGCTGATCGTGGTAGATAAATTGTTGACCGGTTTCGATGCCCCGCCAGCCACGTATCTCTACATCGATAAGCAGATGCAGGACCACGGACTCTTTCAAGCAATCTGCCGGGTGAACCGGCTGGACGGCGACGACAAGGAATACGGTTACATCATCGACTACAAGGATTTATTTAAGAGTCTCGAAACCGCTGTCCACGATTACACATCGGGAGCCCTCGACGGTTACGATCCGGAAGACGTTGCCGGACTGCTGAAAGATCGGCTGGAAAAGGCGCGTGAGCATTTGGAGGAGGCGCGGGAGGCGGTCAAGGCGCTGTGCGAGCCAGTGGATGCGCCAAAGGACACCGCAGCCTACCTGCGCTATTTCTGTGCTAAGGACTCCGGTAACGCCGAGCAACTCAAAGAGAACGAACCGACTCGGTTAGCCCTATACAAACACGTGGCGGCATTTGTCCGGGCTTTTGCGAATCTCGCTAACGAGCTGGAGAAAGCCGGTTACACGAACGCCGAGATCAACACCCTGAAGTCCGAGGTGGACCATTACGAAAAGGTTCGCAACGAGGTAAAGCTCGCCAGTGGCGACTACATCGACCTCAAGATGTATGAACCTGCGATGCGCCACCTGATAGACACTTATATTCGTGCTGAAGAGAGTGAGAAAATCTCGGCCTTTGACGATATGTCTCTGGTTCAGCTTATCGTCGAGCGTGGTGCGGATGCTGTGAGCGCCCTGCCCAAGGGCATCCGCGAGAACAAGGAAGCCGTAGCGGAGACCATCGAAAACAATGTCCGCAGGCTGATCATCGACGAGCAACCGATCAATCCAAAGTATTATGAGAAGATGTCAGAGCTGCTGGATGCGCTGATCGAGGAGCGTAGGCGGGCGGCGCTCGATTACCAGAAATATTTGCAGAAAATCGTCGAGCTAACCAAGAAAGTAAGAAACCCGACCGAAGGCGCGTCGTACCCCAAGTCCCTCAATACGTCGGCTAAGCGGGCGATCTATGACAATATCGGGAAGAATGAGGGGTTGGCGCTGGCAATCGATAGTGCCGTCATCGCAAGCAAACAGGATGACTGGCGCGGTAACAAATTTAAGGTGAAAAAGGTGAGTTTAGCCATCAAGGCCGCGGTTGAGTCTTATAAATTGACCAGAACCGGCGAAAGCAGTGGCGCGGCAACTGAGGCGCCGGAGACCTACGGCGCAAACAATGGTGAGTCAATGGACGATCTTGTGGAGCGCATCCTTGAGCTAGTGAAAAATCAGAATGATTACTGACAAAAGCCAGATTAGAGTGAGTGGTGTGCCGGTTGAAATTGTCCGCAAAGGCATCAAGAATCTGCATCTGGGAGTGTATCCGCCACATGGCCGCGTGCGAGTGGCGGCACCGCTCAGGGTCAGCGACGACGCCGTGCGGTTAGCGGTTGTCGGCAAGCTCGGTTGGATCAAACGGCAACGGGCAAGATTTGAAGCGCAACCGCGCCAATCCGCCCGAGAGATGGTCAGCGGCGAGAGCCATTATTTTCTGGGGCAGCGTTACCGCCTCCGTGTTGTGAAGTACGACGGACCGGCCAACGTAGTGGCCCGAAATAAGTCGGTCATCGAGCTACATGTGCGGCGAGAATCCAGCGCCGAGCAGCGCGAACGGGTTTTGCAGCGCTGGTATCGCCAACAACTCAAGGAAATGATCCCGCCGCTTCTCGAAAAATGGCAACCAGTCCTCGGCGTTCAGGCCAACGAATGGGCGATCAAGAAAATGAAAACTAAGTGGGGCGCGTGCAACGTCAATGTTCGCCGAATCTGGCTAAACCTCGAACTAGCAAAGAAGCCGGTGCAGTGTCTCGAATATATTATCGTCCACGAATTGGTGCATCTGCTGGAGCGATATCATAACGACACGTTCGTTGCACTCATGAACAAATTTTTGCCCCAGTGGAAATCGCGGCGAGCCGAGTTAAACGCGGCGCCGCTGGCACATGAGGCGTGGAGCTACTGAGCGTATCCGGCGCCGAAGACCCGCAAATTTTTAACAGGACCATTCCGTTTAGAGAGAATAGTTAGAAACATGAAAAGGGACAGGCTGGTTTTTGTAGATTCGGTGGCGGGCAATCGGACGAAGAGACCGTTCCGGAAGGCATCGCGCTCGCCGTCACGTGGGATCAGTTAGAGAAGAAAGGAAAAATTCCGGCGTCGGTAAAAAGGATTCGCGGCAAACTCAACGTCCCCCGCGAACGCTTTCATCTCACATCCGACGGCCGCTACCTCTGGGCCGGTAAGTAATGAAAGTTGGGGGGCTGAATTCTACGGCTCGACTATCTTGCTTTGCGGAGCCCGACGGCCAGACGCTGGAAGCGATCGCCGTTATCGGTGAGAGCCTGCACGAAAAAGCAGGCAGCGCGGCAGGCGCCGACGACGCAGCAGACCTTGAGCAGCAAGATCGACTAGAAAGGCCATCTGGCTAAAGGAAATAAAAGCGATTTAAGCTATGGCTAAACCGACTGAGGAATGGCTGACGCAAGCCAATTACGATATGGACACCGCCGACTACATGTTTAGGGGCGGACGGTACATGTATACGGTCTTTATGTGCCATTTATCTCTAGAGAAAGCCTTGAAGGGACGCTACGCAGAAAAACTCGGCAAGGAACCGCCCAAAACACACAACTTGCTTTACTTGCTCGAAAAGATGAAACTTACGTTACCGGAGGACCTGTTTGATTTTATTTCCACGCTCAACAGGGTAAGCATTCCGACGCGCTACCCGGATGACCTCCAGAGAATTCTAAAAGATTACGACAAGAAGAAGACCAAGGAAATGCTGGATCAAAGCAAACAGGTGCTGCAATGGCTAAGCGCAAGGTGAAAGCGGCGATTGAGTTTTTGGAGCGATGCCTAAAAGAGGGCGGGGTGACCCCCTCAAGGATCATTTTGTTCGGCTCACAAGCCAAAGGCAAAGCAACCAAAGAAAGTGATATTGACGTCGTCATCATTTCAGAGGATTTCCGGAATAAGGATATTTTGCAACGGGCGGCAATGACGAAAGACGCGGAAGTCAGAACCCTTAAGAAATTCATGATCCCCCTCGATATTGTCACCCTGACTCCTGAAGAGAACGACACATCCCTTATCACGGCCTATGCCAAAGATGCCGACGTCGTCTCTGCAAAATAAGTCTACTGGCCTCGCCCCTCAAAATTCCGGGGATGTTGAACGGGCTCTTCGGTAGTTCGAGTGTATGGTTTGTCAATTGTGGCTGGCGCCTGACGCGCCTGAGTTGCTTAACTTCGAGATGGGTCCGCGATCAAGCGTGAGAATGATCCGGGCCTGACCTTTATGTCTTGACGATCTCGCATGACGAAGAGATTGAGGATAGCAATCGTGGAAGCGATGGCCGAAAGATAGGCAAGAGGTTACTTCTCGTACAGCTAGGGCGCATGCGCTCTTGCAATCCAACTGAGCGGCGAACTTACGGGATTATCTTTTCCTGATGAACAGTTGCCGCAGCAAAGTCTCCCATTGAGTAAATTTTACCTCGATCTCCTCCACCGAGTACTTTTCGTCGAGGTAGGTTTTTTTAAATTTCTGCTCCAGCGTGCCGATGTCCTCGCGGGGCGACCAGAGCCCGCCTTTCATGATCAACTGTTGGCCTCCTTTGGAGAGCAGGAAATCGATGAAAAGGAGCGCGGTGTGCGGGTTGGGCGCTTTGGCCATGAGTGCCGCCGAGCCGACGGTGGTCACCACGGGATCGAGGGGGCGCCACTCCACCGGCGCGCCCTTCCGCTTTGCCATGGTAACGTTGGCATCGAAGATCGTCGGGGACATGGGAACCTCGCCGGAGCCGATCAGTCCCATCAATGCCGCGGGCGCCATGTCCTGGACGCTGATGTCCTGCTCGGCCATCTTCTCCAAAAACTCGCGTCCCATGACCTCGATCATATTGCCGATCCAACGCACCCCGGTCGAGGTGCTGGTGATCGCCATCTTGCCTTTCCACTTCGGATCGATCAGATCTTTGAGGCTTCGCGGCGCGCTCGCCGGCGGAATCAGCTTGGTATTGAATCCCAGGCTGTTGTAGGTTTCCCGGTCGGGCAGGTAGAAGAAGCCGCTCTTCCCTTTTGGTTTCAGTTCGTTCGGGTAGTGGCGCGCTTCAGGAGAATAATACTCTTGGAAGAGACCTTCCCGTTTTATGATTCCCATGCCGTCCGCCGTGGTTTCCACGACGTCGACAAGAACGCGACCGGATCTAGTTTCCTCGAGCACTTTCCTGATGAGGGTTTTGGAGTCGTTACGCCATTCGTTCGCTTTGACGAAGGGGTAATTCTTCTCGAACTCCTTGACGAAAGTGCGAAACCAGGTGTGCGAAGTGTAGAGAGTAAACTGCCCCTCGCGCTTGGCGCCGTCAATGAGGATTTTCTCCCGATCGGCGCCCTGATAGAGGGCCAACTGGGAAGCCGGCAGTGGGACGGCGGCGAAACCAGCCGCGGGACAAAGCCAGCACCACGCCGCGGTGAAAATAAGACAACTTGCTGCAAGAAGTTTCTTCATCGATGGAACCTCCTTTTATCATTTGAACCAAGGGCCGGAAGATTACACGCGCAGTCGAGCCTTATGCTCCGTCAGCCACGCTGCAAGCCGCGCGATGCCTTCTTCGAGATAGATCGTCGGCGCCCAGTCTAGTTCCTTTTTAGCGAGCGAGATATCCAGTGGGTCGCGCAGGCGGTGGGGGGCGACTTCGGCGGCGTTGGGATGTTGGCCGATTTCAAATTTTAGCTCCGGCAGCGCCTTCCGGATCGCCTGAACCAGATCGTCGCTGACGTATGTCTTGTCGAGACCGATGTTGTAGGCGCCACCAAGCGGTTTCTCTGCAAACAGCGCGCGGTGCACGGCGTCAGCTACGTCGTCGATATAGATCGGATCGTCGAGCGGGCGAGTCAGGAAAGGCCGGCAAGATTGGCCGAGGATGCCTTTCTTCAGCTCCAACGGAATGCTCCTGTAGAGCCCGGGGCCGTAAACGGACGAGTACCTCAAGGCAACGAAGCTGACGCCGTGTTTTTCCTTGTAGAAGTCGCCCATCCATTCTGAAACGGTTTTGGCGGCGCGGTAAAAATAGGTGGGATAAATCGTCACGGCATCTTCTTCTTTGACGAGACTGCCATCCGGCTTTTTGAGCTGGCCGTAAATCGAAGCGGAACTGGAATAGACGATGCGCTTGATCTTGAGCTCTCTGGCCGCTTCGAGAATGTTGGTCATCGCATGGTAGCAAAAATTCAATACCGTGGGCGATTCGTCCCGCGGCGGATGGGCGGCGTGAAAGATGTGCGTCGGCCTTTCCTTGGCGCACAGTTCGCTGAAGACCGGACCGTCGGTGACGTTTATCAGTTGTGACGGAGTCTTGATCCCCAGCAATGAGAGATCGCTGGAGCGAGGCAGGACATCGATGGGAATAATTTCATGGCCGTGGGATTCGAGCAGCAGCGTCGTGTGTGAGCCGATGAACCCGTTCGCCCCGGTGACCAAAACCTTGTGCGGCATTGGATACCTCGAGGTTATCGTAGATTAACGTTTGCGGATGAAGAGCTTGCGCAGCAGCCCTTCCCACTCGTCGAATTTTTTCTCCAACTCTTCGGGCGGGTATTGTCTTTCCATGTAAAGTTTCTTGAATTTTTGGCCGAGCGAACCGATGTCGGTACGCGGCGAGCCCAGGCCCCCCTTCATTGCGGCTTGTTGCCCTTCTTTGGAATGGAGGTAGTCGAGAAACAACAACGCGGCGTGGGGGTGAGGCGCGTTGAGGATCATCCCCGATGTCCCGACACCGGCAATCACGGGCTCCAGGGGGCGCCATTCCACCGGCGCGCCTTTTTGCTTGTGGGTAAAGATGTTGGAGTTGAAGATCGTCGGAGATAAGGGCACCTCGCCGGAGGCGACCAAGCCCGACAATGCCGCCCCCGAAATATTTTGAACGTTGATGTCTTGAGCGGCGAGTTTCTCCAAAAACTCACGTCCCATCGTATCGAGCATAGCGCCCACCCATTGGATGCCGGTGGTTGTGCCGGCAATCGACATTTTTCCTTTCCATTTGGGATCGAGATAGTCCTTGATGCTTTTTGGCGCTTCCGCCGGCGGTATAAGCTTGGAGTTAAACCCCAAGCTGATGTAGATTTCACGATTGGTCCAGGCGTAAACGCCGGTTTTACCTTTTACTTTGGCCTCGTCGTCGTACGCGCTGAGTTCAGGAGAGACATGCTCCTGAAGCATCTTATCCCTCAGCATGAGGGTCATGTATTCGGGGCTTGTCTCGACGACATCGGCGATGGTGCGCCCCGCGGTCACTTCTTCGGTCAACCGTTTGAGCAGCGCTTTTGAATCGCTGCGCCAGACGTTGGTTTTGACGAAGGGATATTTCTTTTCAAACTCCTGAGACACCGGACCGGCGACCCAGGTGTTCGAGGTGTAAAAGACGACCTGGCCCTCTTTTTTGGCGCCCTCGAGGAGGATTTTCTCGCGATCTGTTCCTTTGTAAAGCGTAAGCTCCGCGATAGTCATAGGTTTGCTTTGCGCGGCATGGGACGGAGACAAGAGCAATGCGACGCTAAGAGCGAGAAACCCGATTAACGCTCCGAGTGATTCTTTCTTTCGCATCGAAATATCCTCCTCCGCGAACAGACTCGCAAGCTAGTCAAAATAGCCGGACTTGTACGCCCAGAGCCACAGATAAGCGATTTTTTCGTTGTAAAGCTCCGCGTACCCGACGTGTCCGTAGCGCGGGATTAGGACGACATGGGTGCCGCGTGTGGCGGCGGCGTATTTGGCGCCCATGAACATCTCGCGCTTGTTTTCGAGCTTCTCGCCTTTGACCCAATGGCCCTTGTCATTTTCGCCGGCGATTAATAGGACGCGTATGGTTTTGAGCCACTCCGGGTCGGGCTCTTGCAAATGATCGAAATACTCTTCGCGCGGCAGCCCCGTGCGCTTGGGATATTCTTCCAGGATGCCCACCGCGGCGTTGTGCTGGTTGTCGCACAGGCTGGTTTTCATCTGGGAACGCAGCGGGCTCACCAGCCGGATGTAGTCTTCGCCGCCACCCCAGGGCGTAAGATCGGGCGGGTCTATATAGCCCGACTCGCGAAAAGAATTAGGCGAGCGGCGCGAGAGGTGATCGACCGGCTTTTCGACATATGTTTCCGCGCCGGTCTGGTTACGCCATTGGAGCCGCCAGCCGTCCGGCCCACCGCTGCCGAAGCCGACCAGACCGATGACCTTGGTCTTTTTCGAAAAGCGGGTGAGATGGGCGGCCATCGGCCCGCCGGTGGAATGACCGAACGCCAAAATTTCTCGGCCCGCGAGATGTTGATCAGCGAGCAATCCCGCCCCCTGCAGAATCACGTTGAAGGTGCATTTCAAGTTGCGATCAAGGATCTCGTCCTTCGGCAGGTCGCGGTCCATCAGGTAGACCGGCTGCCGTTCCGCTATCGGAATCTTCCAAACGCCGCCCGGCGGATAGTGGCCGGGATAAGTCAATGCCAAAGCTTTGAGGCCCTGAGCCGCGAGCACGCGGGCAAGTCCCGGCCTGCCGTCGGGCGTCAGGTCCATGATCTTCTCGCTGCCGGCGCCGCCGTGAAATAGCACGAAGGCGCGCTTATCGTTCAATTCTTTCTCCGGCGTGTAGAGCGTGCCATGGATGTCCCAGTCGTAGCCGTTGCGCTGGTACCGAACGGTAACGTCCCGCGTGGAGAAATTGCCTTCCGGATACGGCGGCGCGATCGCGACCCATTCATCCCAGGTAAGCTTGAGCAGGAGCCCGCGCGACTTGAGGCCTTCAAGAAACGTTTGCGCGACGCCGGTGCTTGACATGCTAGTTTCCTCCCGCGGATTTACCGACGACCTGATCGAGGTACCACTTGGCGATTTCGCCTTTGGTGCAGAACCAGACATCTTTGAAACCCTTGGCGTAGCGGATGCACTCCTCGAAGACTCCGATGATATTGGGCCTGCCGCCGATATGCGCATGCACCAGCGCGTCGATGAGCTTGGGCGAGCCCGCTTCGCCTTCGGCGTAGAGATAATCGAAGGCGGTCTTGAAGCTGTCGAAATAGACCCGCGCGGAATTCTTCGGGTGAAAGATCAGCGAATGGTCGTTGGCGTAATCCAGTCGCGGCATGATGACCAGCGGCTTGCCGTTGATCATGCGGTGTTCGGGTATGTCCGGGCCGAAAAGATCGCCGCTCCATTGAATGCCTTCGTCGACAAGATAATCGAACGTGTGCTCGTTGATTCGATGGCCCGGGCTGACCCAGCCGACGGGGCGTTTGCCCGTGACCGACGCGAGGCTCTGCAAGGTTCTTTTGATCAGCTCTTTTTCCTGTTGCGGTTCGAGCGCGGTCAGGTAAACGTCATTGACCCAGCCATGGCCGACGATTTCATGCCCGGCGGCGTGCAGTTCCTTTAGCGCGTCCGGAAACTCTTCGGCCACCCGGCCGTTGGTATCGATGGTGCCTTTGACGCCGTTGCGGCTTAGCGTCTCCATGACGCGCCAGATGCCGGCCCGGCCGCCATATTCGCCGTAGGCGAGGGAGGCATAATCGGGCTTGTCGCCGCCGCGGCGGTATTGAGAAAATTTTTCAAAAGCTTCGAAGGCGACAAAGAAGCTCACGGCGATTTTAGCGCCGTAGGGCCACTTAATGGGTAGCGGTCTCATCGTTTAATCGTCGTCAGGACTTCGGCCCGCTGAAAACGTTGCGAAACAGCTCGTAGTTTTTATTGAAGTCATCGCCGGCGCTTATGTCATCGACCACGAAATTGAGCTGCTCTATACCCCGGACAGTGGTCGGGACGCCGATGCGGGTCGGTACCCGGCCGAAGGACGCGATGATTTTCTGACCTTCTTCAGAGAGCATGAAGTCAACGAAAAGCTTCGCCGCATTTGGATGGGCGGCTCTTGCGCCGACGCCGATCGGCTGAAACTTGGTAAAGACCGGTTCCTGAGCAACCCAATCCACCGGCGCGCCCTTGCGTTTCGCATCCTCGGCATTGTGAACGTAGGTGTTCAGTACCAAGGGAAACTCGCCGGCGGCCAAGAGATTCGTGATGATCGTAAGGCCGGCATAGAGCCGAAGTTCCTGGGCGCCCAGCTTCTTCATGTACGCCAACCCCTTCTCCTCGCCCATGCGTCTGAGTTTCCAGGCGAACCACTCCGGTTTCGTATGGTCCATGCCGATTTTCCCCTTCCACTTCGGGTTCAGCAGATCTTCGTCCAACCTGGGAACTTCATTTCGCTTGACCATGCGGGTGTTGTAACCGATGACGTTGGGCATCATGTAAACCGCCGACCAGTAACCTTCGGAATCGAAAAATCCCTTGTGAAGATGTTTTGCTTCCGCAGGCAGATACTTTCCGAGCAGATTTTTCTTCTTGAGAAAATAGGCCTGGGTTTCGGCGGACTGCACGACATCGAATTCATATCGTCCCGCTTGCGCCTCCGTCATGATCTTGGTGAGCAATCTTTCACCCACGGCGCGAAACATGCCTATTTGGATATAAGGGTATTTTGCCGAAAAGGCGTTATTGAGTTTTTGCGCCTGGTCGACGGTCATCGACGTATAAACGACCAGCTTGCCCTCTTTCCTGGCGCCTTCTAGAACGGCTTCGGAGCCGCTGGCGTTAAGGTTCATAGGCGGGAGGACGCCGATGACCGCTGCGGTTAAAAGACACACTCCAATCCAAGCCATAAACTCTCACCTCCTTTCGAGAATCAACACAGACACTATCAAGTGGAAGTGCAAACCGTCAAGCAATGGTGGAAATCGAAGCCAGCCAAATGATTCATTGCCGGCAGTGTTCTTGGGATGAGGCTCTCCGGCCGCGGAGCAAAGCGCAGTGGCGCATGAATCATCAGGCCCAGAACTCGGCGCACGACAAAGAAGACGGAAAACCGCCCTCGCATTCGCTCGGGCGGGATTCATTGCATCGCTGGAAACGGTTTTGGGCATAAAGCCGACGTCGCGCCGACGAACGGCGAACTCTCCGGCTTGAGGCCGGAAATCGGTCAGTTTGCCGGGCATTTCCCAGTGGCAAGATGCGCTGCGAAGTCGCCGGGGAAAAGATTCAG
>JACPFE010000235.1 GCA_016183145.1 Deltaproteobacteria bacterium
AGGGTGCCCTCCTCGACTCGTCATTCCCGCGCACGCGGGAATCCAGGTTTGTTGCGCCGAATTAGCCTGGATACCCGCTTTCGCGGGTATGACGGAACCCAGGCGGGCCTCTTCGTTCTCATCCCCAAACGGGTATTTTCGAAGGAGGCACGAAGGACACGAAGGTTTTCGTAGGGTGCGCTTCGCGCACCGGTCGGTCTCGGAATATCTCCCGCAAAGACGCAAAGGGAAAGCATTGTCATTTCGAACCAAGAGAGAACTCTTTCCTAGATCCCTCGCATCCGCTCGGGATGACGGCCTCGCCCCGTCACCTTTGCGAGCTTGGCGCCTTGGCGAGAGAAAATCCGAAATTTATAGCTCGCGCCACGGAAAGAAAAATTAGGGTTTGGTGTCTTGATGGGCTGATGACGGTAAAATGCAGCAGCTTGCCACAGATGTCTTGATCGTTGGCGCCGGCGGCGCTGGCATGTACGCCGCGATTGCGGCGGCGCGCGGCGGTGCGTCGGTCATTCTGCTCGACAAGAGTCTCGTGGGCCGCGGCGGAGCCACCGTCATGGCGCAGATGACCGTGGCTGCCGCCCTGGGCCAACAGGAGCCCGACGCGTGGACGATCCACCTCGAAGATACCCTCAAGGCTGGGCGCGGGCTGTGCAACGAGGAGTTGTCGGCGCTTTTGTGCCGCGAGGGTCCCGAGCGCATCTTGGAGATGGCAGAGTGGGGCACGCGCTGGGCGCGAGAGGAAGGTCACATCAAGCAAGAAATGGCGCCTGGGCACAGCCGCAAGCGCTGCTGTTACGTCGACTTCCTCAATACCGGTCCCGCAGTGGCGGCGACGCTGCGCCGCAGAGTCGGTGAGATTCAAGCAATCCGCCGCATCAGCAACATCGCCGTCATCGAAATTCTGGTTAAAGAGGGGCGCGCTCTCGGCGCCGTCGGGTTTCACGTGGCGGACGGCGAGCTGGTGATGTTTTACGCCAAGGCGGTGATTCTCGCGGCCGGCGGCTTGACCAAGCTCTATGCGCGCAACAGCGCCTCGGCGAACATGGGCGGCGAGTCCTACGCCCTCGCGCTCTGGGCCGGCGCCGAGCTAGTTGACATGGAATTCGTCCAATTTTTTCCCATCGGCCATCTCGCGCCGCGCCTGGTCGGCATGGACCCGATCATGTGGGACCCGTTTCGCTACAAGCTCGGCGGCAAGTTGCTCAACGGGCTGTTTGAAGAATTTCTCGACCGCTACGGCGGCGAAGACTTCGGCAAGTACACGGCGATGCGGGACCGGACGGCGTACGCGATCCTCAAGGAAGTCGAAGCGGGCAGGGGAACGCCGCACGGCGGCGCCTATCTCGATTTCCGCCATGTCCTAGAACGCGATCTGCGTGCCGCTTTCGGCCCGGTGATCGACCGCCTGCTCGCCAACGGAATCGATCTGACAAAAGCTCCCGTGGAAGTGGGACCGATGGCGCACTATCACATGGGCGGCGTGCGCGTGAACGCCAATTTGGCAACCCGCGTCGAGGGACTTTACGCCGCCGGCGAAGCGGTGGGCGGGGCCAACGGCGCCAACCGGCTGTCGGGCAACGCAATCACGGAAGCGTTCGTATTCGGCGCGCAGGCCGGCGCATGCGCCGCGGATTATTCGCGGCGCGCCGAGCTACGCCGGGAGATTTTGCCGGCGCGCGCGGCGTTCGAGGGGCTGGAAGCGTTGAGTCATGGCGGCGCGAAAGAGAAACGGACGCCGGCGTTGCTGCAAGCGGAGCTGCAGAATCTCATGTGGGAGCAGGCCGGGCCGTTTCGCACTGGAGAAAAGTTGGCCGCGGCTCTGCGCCGCATCAAACAGATGCAGCAGGAGGATTTGCCGAATCTCCGGCTGTCGCAGGACGACGCGTTCAACCTGGACGTTCAGGACTGGTTCGAGCTACGGGCGATGCTCACCACGGCGGAAACCGTCGTCACCGCGGCGCTGGCGCGCCGCGAGAGCCGAGGCGCGCACCAGCGCGAGGATTTTCCGGATGCGGATGAAGCTTTGCTGAAAAACCAGGTGATGGAACTCAAGGACGGCAAACTTCTCACGCGTTGGGTTTCGCCGGTCCGCGGGCGGCGTGTCGGAGCGGATCATGGCTGACCGATCGGCGCGCCTGCGCGTCCGGCGCGGAACTTCGAAACGGGCCGGACGGTTCGACGAATTCGAAGTCGCCTATGAGGACGGCATGTCGGTGCTCGATGCGCTGCGCTGGATTCGCGCCAACCTCGACAGCACGCTGGCGATCCGCTACAGTTGCATCAACGCCAACGCCTGCAAGACCTGCATGGCGCGGGTGAACGGCAAGGTTGAGTATACTTGCATGGTGAAATTGACTCCCGGCGTCATCACCGTCGAGCCGCTGCCCAAGCGGCCGCTGATTAGGGATTTGGTGACGGATATAGTCCCGGAAGAGGAAAAGCTGGAGATTTCTCGGAAGCAGCGCGCCTGACCGCAAATCTCTTTTCGATCTGCGGGATGATACTATAGTAGCGGTTATAAGTAAGTTTACATACCCCTCACCCTAGCCCTCTCCCGCAAGGTGAGAGGGAACCTAAGAAGTCTCCCCTCCCGCAACGGGAGGTGATTAAGGGGAGGGTGATTTATGTCAACACAATTATTGCTTTCACTATAGCTGAAGGACGGATCACGACCCGAGCCACCCTGTCGTCATTCTC
>JACPFE010000236.1 GCA_016183145.1 Deltaproteobacteria bacterium
ATCTTCTGCTCTTTGATTGTTGCTTCCAATCACGCGACCCGCGGCCGCGAAATCGCTTCCTTCCACGGCCGATGACCATCGGCGTAGACCTTGGACCCCAGGCGAAAATGGCGGGCCTGCTCGAAGCTCTCCACAAACGGCATATTGGGATCATACCAATCCTCAGGGCTGATCGGACAAGGCCCAGCCTTCGATACATGCCCCGGCGTCAGCCTTCCGAGCATCTCTTCGAGCATCCAGGCGCAATTAATGACACGGTTGAGATCGACTCCGGTTTCGATGCCCATGCGCTGCAAAAAGTGCATCAGGTCTTCGGTGGCGACCATCCCCGTAGCTCTGCCGTTTCCACAGTAGGGGCAGCCGCCGATACCGCCGATGGTGCCGTCGAAATAGACCGTATCGGTCGCCTCCAGCACCCGCAGCGCGGCATAGGTCGATGCCATCGCCATGCCGCGGGCATTGTGAAAATGAAGTTTGAAGTGCTTGATGGAGGGCCAGCGTTTTTTGATCACCGCCAACGTCTCCTCCACGTCGTGAGGAGCGTTCCAGCTCATCGGGTCGCCAAGGTTGACGTGCGTCACCGCGATACCCACGTCGTCCCACAGCGCATGCTCACCTTCGAGCATCTCGATCCGCTGCGCGAGCGTGAACGGACCGAGAAAATTCGATCCCCAGGCGGCGTGGATCGCGATGCCCGCGGCTTTTAGTTTTCGTTCTTTGGCGCGCCCGATGGTCTGCGACCAGCGCTCGATCTCCTGCGCCTGGGAGCGGTTGAAATTTCGCCGCACGAAGACATCGCACAAGGTACAGCTCAGATAGGGCACCGGCTCGCGCTCCAGAGTCAGCGGCGGCGCATAAGCGCGGGCGCGCTCTTCTCCTTGGCGGTTTGCCACCAGCGCCGTATAGGTCACGCCGGGCTTGGGCCGGAAGCGGCGAAGAATTTCGTCGATGGAGGCCATCTGCGGCGTATACTTCGGGCTCACGAACGAGCCCACCACGATGTTTTTCAGCCCCGTCTCGGAGATGGCGTCGAGGAGTCTGACCTTTTGTTCCACCGGGATGTTGACGTCTTCGATCTGCATGCCCTCGCGCATGCATTCCTCTTTGTATACTACTTTAGGCCACTGTCTCATGGGCTTCCCCCCTAAGGGCTTGTTGAAATTCGAATTTTCCAATTGTTTATCCTGTCATTCTGAACGCAGCGTAGCGCAGTGAAGAATCTCGACCGAGATCCTTCGCTTTACTCAGGATGACAGACACTCGCGTGACAATGCATTGTTAACCTTATTTTCCGTAAACCCTTATGTTATTTTCGGTACAACTTCTCCACTTGCCCGCTTCGATCGATTTCCTTTAAGAAACTCAAGTCGACAAAATCCGCCGGCTTAAAACTCTTGGCTTTCGGATCAGTCTCGAGATCCACCGCGGCCTGAAGCCCTTTTTCTCTCGGCACGGGCAGCTCCTCAAAGAGAGGCAGATAGTCGTCGTAGAGAAAGCGCGCCTGCTCGACGCCGATCCCGCCCATATACTTCTGCACAATCGGGATGGTCCCCTCGCGGTTCGTCCTTAAGTACTGGAATGCCTCCACAAAGGCGCGCATGAACCTCATAACCGAATCGCGGCTGCGTTGAATCGAGCGGCCGGTGACCGCGACGGCTGGGCCAAGGGAGACGGTCTGGAGATCGACGGCGGTGGCAAGAACGACGGCGCCGGATTTTTGCGCCGTGAGAAAGGCCAAGCCGCCGATCACCCCGGCCTCGATCTTTCCCGCCACCAGAGCCGCGGCCACTTGCGGGTGGCCTCCGAGCTGGATGATCGCCACATCTTTGTCGGCTCTGAGGCCGGCTTTGCCGGCGACGATGCGAGCAAAGGCGTCGGCTTCTGAGCCGTATTGCGACACGCCGACGACTCTGCCCTTCAGATCCTCAAGCCGGCGGATGCCGGATTTTTGGCCGACGAGGAGCTTTTGGCTGGAAACGTTGGTCGTGGTGGCGAGAATCGCCACGTCCGCTCCGCGCATGCGCGCCCGCATCGTTGCGGTCGCTCCCACGATGGCGTAATCCACGTCGCCGGCGATGAGCGATTGCACCAGTCTCGGACTTCCGGTGAGGAGAATAACCTCGGCGTCCAGACCCTGCCTGGCGAACATGCCAGTCTCTTTGGCGATCCAGGCGGGCGCGAAGCCGGGAACCGGCGACACAAACGCAACTCGGATCTTTTCCGAAGCGGAAACTGCGCCCACGAAACAGACAAAAAAGCATGCGGCGACGAGAGCGTTGAGTTTTTTCATATCAGTGACGGTTTTAATTGAGTTGACGTATCCCCTCACCCTAACCCGCAAGGGGAGAGGGGATCCGAGTCTCACAATCGCACCAGTCCGTCTCTAATGCAGCGCTGTTTGAGCAAAGTCAGGATTCCCCCTGCGGCAAAAATCTGTTCCACCGAAGCAGGATATTTCGGCAGCGCCAATTCACGCGGATGGCTCCGCGCGGGTAATCGATCTCCAATTCATCGTGTTCTTCTACCAGAGAAGTCACCCCCGGCGCCACCAGCGTCGGGTAAGCGAGATTGATCGAGGTGCGGAGAAATATGCGCGCCACGGAGTCGGCTACGATCGCCCTGATGCCGACTTTTTCCAGCACTCGATTCGCCTCTTCGCGGTGGGAACCGCAGCCGAAATTCGCCCCCGCCACAATGATGTCGCCGGGGCGAACCTGCGCGGGGAACTCAGGCCGGACCGCCGCCATCGTGTGCTGGGCGATCTCCTCAATTTCTCCTTTGCGCATGACGTGGAGCGGCGCAATGACGTTGGTGTCGACGCTGTCGCCGAATTTCCACACCCGGCCTCTGATGACGAAATCACTTAGATCGAGCATTTAACATCTCCCGCGGGTCCGTGATCACGCCCGCTACCGCCGATGCCGCCACGGTCGCCGGCCCGGCGAGGTAAACTTCGGAATTGGGGCTGCCTTTGCGGCCGCGGTAATTTCGCGTCGCGCAAGTGATGCTGACTTCCCCGTCCACCATGTAACCGAGCCTGGCGGTACAGACGCCACAAGTCGGTTCGACAAACTGGGCGCCGGCGCTGATCAGGGGCTCGACCAGACCCGCTTCCAAGCACTGACGGTAAACAATATAGGAGGCCGGCGAAATAATCAGACGGACACCCTTGGCGACTTTCCGGCCACGCAGAATTCTAGCCGCTACTTCAATGTCTTCCAACCGGCCATTGGCGCAGGAGCCGATCAGGGCTTGATCGATCCGCTTGCCCGCCACCTCTTCGACGGGCGCCACGTTATCGAAGGTATGAGGCTTGGCGACGCGGATGCCGACCTCTTCCAAGTCAACTGCGATCTCTCGACAGTAATGGGCGTCGGGGTCAGGAGAAACCGTCTCGAAGGGTCTATCCGTGCGCTGCCGCAGATAGGCAAAGGTTTTTTCATCCGCTTCAAAGAGCGCGAACTTGGCGCCGATCTCAACGCCGTGGTCGGCGAGGCACATGCGGCTTGATAGATCCATCTCCCGGGCCGCCGCTCCGGTGTATTCGATGGCCATGTACTGGGCCATGTCGTCGCCGTATTTGCCGGCGAGGAACAAGACCAGATCTTTGGCGACCGGATGGGATTTGGGGACGGGCCCCTGGATGGACACTTTGATCGTCTCGGGAACTCTGAACCACAACTCGCCGAAAACCGCGGCGTAGGCCGCATCCGGCTCGGCGATGCCCGCGCCGGCGGCGTTGAGCGCGCCGTACATCGTGCAATGGGAATCGGGTCCGACGATCAACTCGCCCGGACGCACGTAGCCGTAGTCGCACATCATCTGGTGGCACACGCCAGGTTCCGCGTCGTGAAAATATTTGACTCCCAGGCGCGCGGCCATATCTCTCGCGATCTTGTTGCGGCGCGCTTGCAGCTCGGTGGTCGGCGGCTGGTGATGATCGGTCATCATGTATACTCGCTCGGTGTCCCAGAGCCGCGGCAATCCGCCCGGCAAACCGGCTTCTACGGCTTTGGCATCGACCTGCGAAACCGCGGCGGGAAGCAGCAAGCCGTCAATTTTGACGCCGACGTAATCGCCGGCGTTGAGCGGGCGCCGTTCCACCGATTTCTTCGAGAGGATTTTTTCTGCGATGGTTTTGCCCATGACCTTACCTTATGACCTAAAAATTTCGGCGCTTCAGGCTTCCCCGTGAATACGCTGGCACAATCCCGTTGTTCTGTTTACCACGAAGCACACGAAGGACGCGAAGGGTTCGGATTTTTATACTCTTAAACTTCGTGCTCTTCGTGACCTCCTTTGAAAATACCCGTTTGGGGATGAGAACGAAGAGACCCGCCTCGGTTCCGTCATACCCGCGAAAGCGGGTATCCAGGCTAATTCGGCGCAACAAACCTGGATTCCCGCGTGCGCGGGAATGACGAGTCGAGGAGAGCACCATGGGGAAGGAAATCCCTCCATTTTCATGCCCTGTGGGCGAGCGTAAGATCATGGAACACTTCGTGGTGAAAACTCTTCCACAGTAAACACGAGACAGCCAAAAATTTTTACTTTCTCCCTTCGGACCCGTAGGGGCGGGTTTGAAACCCGCCCCTACTTTTTGGTCATGCAATCATCACGACATTATTTTTTGCCAGCCGATCCATGTCGGCGTCCGACAGTCCTAACTCTTGTAGTATCTCGCGGCTATGCTCACCCAGGCGCGGCGGTTGCCTTCTCACGGAAAACTGAAACTCCCCGCTTTCAAACGGCAGGGCAGGGAGCCGCACCGTTTTTTGGCCCGCCTCAACGGGAAGCAAGCGATTTTCATGTCCCATCAGATAGGGATCTTCGTAGAGATCGGCCGGCGTGTTTACCGGCGCATAGGGCACGTCCGCTTCGTCGAGCTTGTTCATCAGCTCCTTGCAGCCGTAACTCCCGACGATCTCCTGAACGCGGGGGATGAGCCAATCTCGGGCGCGAGTGCGCGCCTCGTTGTTCTGAAGATTGGGATGCGCGCCAAGCTCGCTCTGGGCAAATTCGCGGCAAAACATTTCCCAATGGCGGTTGCTGGTGATGCCGATAAAGACCTGTTTCCCATCGGCGGCGCGGAACAGATCGAAGATGCCCCAGCGAAACCGAGTTCCCATCCTGCGCACGGGCATGGGAACGGAGGGTTCACCGCTGACGGCGAAGCTCGACATATGCTGTCCGACCCAAAACACAACGGTTTCAAATAGGCCGGAGGTAAGGCGCTGCCCCCGGCCCGTCTGGTTGCGCTGCAACAACGCGCTGAGAATTCCAATGACTCCGTAAGTGGCCACGCTGATGTCGGTGACGGACGCGCCGATGCGCATGGGCTGGTCTTTCAACCCGGTCATAAACGCGATGCCCCCCATCATCTGCGCCACTTCATCGAGGGCCGGCCGGTGGGCATAGGGTCCCTTGAGAAATCCGTTGATCGAGCATTGGATGATGCGCGGATTGATCTCGGACACTCTGTCGTAATCGACGCCGAGCCTTTGCAAAACACCGGGGGCATAGTTGTCGAGGATCACGTCGGCGGAGGCGGCGAATTTTAGGAACAACTCTTTACCGTCCGGTTCCTTCAGATTGACCGCGAAGCTTCTCTTGTTGCGGTTGAGAAAATAAAAAGTGGCAAGCCCTGTCGGGTTACTTCTCGACTGATCCCCGCCGCGGGACGGGTCCTCGATCTTGATCACATCGGCGCCCAGGTCGGCTAGAATCAACCCCGCCGTCGGCCCCGCCACGATGTGGCCCAACTCCAATACTCGCGTCCCCTCAAGCGGCAACTGACTCATGGAATCCGCCTTATCTTAACCAGTCCGATAAC
>JACPFE010000070.1 GCA_016183145.1 Deltaproteobacteria bacterium
GCCGCCCAAGTGATCCTGATCGCGCCCGCCGAGATGAATATCGTGATACATCGCGTCGCGCCGGTGCGTGATCGCCTTCACTTCCATCACGGGCCGAAGCGTTTCCGGCGAATAGTAGCGCGCGAAATCGGCTCGCAGGCCGTGGCGACCGCGCTCCTTGGGCGGGATGATCCCTTCGATGACGATTTCCGCGTCCGCCGGCAGGAGAAATTTTTCGCCCCAGGTCTCTGAGGGCGTGAGGCGCAGCGGCTCGCCCAGCGCGCCGCCGATGACGGAATATTCGTCGACATCGATGGGCACGCGGGTGAGCGCGCCCATGCAGGCGGCGGGGTGATGGCCCATCCAGGCGATCGCCGGCAGCCCTTCGCCGGTGTTCGCGACGCGCTCGCGGTAGCGCTCCCAGTTATGCGTGCCCTCGCCAAGACCGACCGTGACTTTGCGCGGGCCGAGAAGCCGCAGCGTTTGATAGGCGCAGTTGTAGACGTTGCCTTGGTGATTATCGACGGTCGTGATCACCGAGCCGAGGATCGTCCGCCCCCCTTCCATGTGGTAGGGCAGCGGCACGGGAAAATCATGGAGATTGACTTCGTCGCCGCGGCGCACGATCTGTTTCACCGGCGCCTCGGCTCGCCCAACGACTACCGGCGCTTTCAAATCCTGGGTTCGCGCGTCGTAGTCTAGACCGGCTCTTTCTATCGAAGATTCAAGCGCCAGAGCGCAGAGCCGCCGGCTGGCAAACAGATTCGACAGCAGCGGAAACGCGCAGGGCTTGCCTTCGACATCACGCAGCTCGGTGAATAATGTGATGGGAAACTTGTGCGCGCGGTCGAGCTTCACGTGTAGCGCTGAGATTTCAAAGCGCAGATCCATCTCGCGCTCCACGGTGACGAGCTCCTCTGGATGAAGCCGCTTCACCTCGGCGAGGAAGCTGCGCAAATCTTTGACCTGTCCGCGTTCCACCTTCCCTCCTTAGCGCCGCTGCAAGCGTTGAATGAAACTGTTATCGACGAAACTGGCCAAGTTTAACTCCCGCAGCCGAGCGTTGTTTTCCGCCAGTTGCGCCAGATTGGTCTTGAGATCGTCGAGGTCGGTATCGGGAAACGGCGATAAGGGTTCGACGTACATGCGGTAGTTCAAGTCGAGCACCGCGGGATCGTCGGTGCGCAGCCGCCGGCTGATGAGCTGCCTGACAGCGGAACGATTTTTCGGATCCTTGACCCAATGGGTTCCCTCCACCAGGCCCTTGATGAATCGCTGCACTGTGTCGCGGTTCTGATCGCGAAAGGATCGGCTCGTGACGTAAGCGTTGCCGATGATTCTGATTCCCAGCTCGACGGCGTCCGCCAACGCGCGATAGGGAATCCCCGCCCGCTCGAAGCGCTCCACGGTGCTGACCACCGCGCTCAAGATGCCGGAATGAAACGCCGCCACGCGCTGGTTGCCGCCGCCGGTCACCTGCATGTACTCAACGTCTTCCGGCTTCAAGCCGAGCTTGGCCAGTATCCGACGCGTCGCGTAATAACTCGCGCCGCCGATGCGATCGATGCCGACCTTCTTGCCCCTAAGGTCCGCGACGCTCTTAATGTCGGGCTTGACGATGAGCTTGTAGGGAGTCGGCTCGCTGCTGCCGATGATTACAAGATCCGCGCCGGCGGCGGCGGCCTGGGCCGCAGTGTCGAAGGAGCCGGAATAGATCGGCACCTCGCCGGAGAGCAGCGCCGGTATCCCCTGGGAGGAGCTGGCGATGAAGATCAACTCCGCGTCCAGGCCGTTGCGAGAGAAAAACTCCATATCCTTCGTCGCCCAGAGCGGTATGCGATTCCCGCTGATGGATGCGTAGCCTACTTTGAGGCGCACCACTTTGCGGTTGTCCGCGGCCGTCGCAGAGGCGGCACATTGCAGCGCCAACGCAATCAGCGAGAACACTACGGCGAAAACTCTTGTGGACTTAGCCATGATCGCCCCCGTTTCGTTCAAAAGCCATACTCTTTCCACCGGCGCTTGAGCGTCTCTTTCATTTCCGGCGAGATCGCCGTACCCAGCGGCGGGTAGCGGTTGCCGCCGTATTGGTCCTGCGGTTCGAGCTCCCAGTTGATCGTGGCGTCGAGCAAGACCCGAGTCCACTTGCCGTGGCCGTACTTGACCGAATCTCTCTCCGCCGATGGCACGCTGGGATCGAGCATCGAGCCCGACGTGCCTGGAAACGTCGAAATATCACCGAGCCCGGCGTTGATCCGATAGCAGAGCGCCCACTCGATCGCTTCCCAATCGTGAATATCGATGTCGTCGTCGACGACGATGAGATGTTTCCCGGCGTAATTCGCGAGGTGGCAACCCCAGAGCGCGTTGGCCACCTGCTGGGCGTGACCTCGATGGCTCTTGCGAATCTGCACGCGCAGGAGTTCGGGCCACTTGCCGCGCCAGACGCCGGTAACGTTTGGCACCCCGGCCTCTTCCAAATATTGCCAGGCCATCGCCGAGAACGTAGCCGGCGTCCAGGTGGTCCCCTCGTTGGTTCGTCCAGGGCTCGAGCCGGTGAGACAGCCATGAAAGATCGGATCGTTGCGGTGCGTGATGCATTCGACGCGGATCGCGTGCTTCGGCGTTTTGCGCCCGGCGTAGTAGCCGGGATATTCGCTGAAGGGTCCTTCCGGCTCGAACGTCTTTGGGTCGGCGGAAACAAATCCTTCAAGGACGATTTCCGCCGATGCGGGAACCATCAGATCGCTGGTCTCGCATTTCACCAGCTCCACCGGCGCGCCTCTGAGAGAGCCGGCCAATTCATATTCGGGATGATTGACCGGCGTCGACGCCGACATGAACAGCGCCTGGTCCCAGCCGATCACCACCGCGACTGGCATCTCCTGGCCGCGCTTTATGTAATTGCTGAAGTGCTTGCCCCAGCCTTGGGTCATGGCGAGCAAGACACCGATGGTATTTTTTTGCGCGATCATGCCGCGATAGGTGCCGGCGTTGAGAACACCGTTGTCCGGATCTCTGGTGACCACACTCGCCGACGTCATGATGTAGCGGCCGCCGTCATGGGGATTCCACTTGGGAACCGGGAACTGAAACAGATCGACAGCGTCCTTCTTGATGATGTTTTCTTTGACCGGCCCGCTGCTCACCGTTACCGGCTTGAGCGGCTTGGAAAAGCGCTCTTTGAAGATCGCCACCAGCTCGCGATACGTGTTCTTTTCGGACACGCCGAGAATTCGGCAGACCCTTTCCTTGGTGCCCGTGCCGTTGGTGAACAGGCGGCGGCACGGAGTGTCTCTATGCCCTTTGATGTTCTCGAACAGCAGCGCCGGCCCGAACTGGCTCGAAATCTCCCGCGTGATCGCGCCGATCTCCTCGTCCCAATCGACTTCCGCCTTGACGCGCTTCAGATCGTTTCTTTCCTCCAAGTCATCGATCCATCCGCGCAGGTCTAGTGCCGCCATTTCATTAACTCCGTTCGGGCCAAAATTTTCTCGCTTAAGAAGGGGGACAGTCCCCCTTCCGGAAAGGGGACTGTCCCCTTTTGGTTCTTCAAATCTTTTCAGTCAGGTGCCCGTCTGTGCAAGCCGGGGATCCTTTACATTTTAAACCGGGCGCATGGTTTACAGTTTTTTAAAGTTACTTCCATGCCAGTTTTTAGCTGGTAAGATCTTTTTTGTTCGTTGATCGAGCGTACCGAGCAGATGAAAATTAAAACGAACCTCCCATTTCTCTTCCTCGATCTGCTTGAGTCCAAGCGGCTCTTGGGCCAGCACCTGCGAGACGTAAATGAGATCGCCGTGCCATTTGATCTCGCCGTTGTAGCGCACGCGCCGAACCGTCGTGCCCGGACCGTACTCAATGGGTGGAATTTTCCCTGGGTAAGAACGTGGAGAGGCACAATAAACACTAGCCGGAGTCTTTCGTCCCAACGCTTCATGAGAACGCTGCCCGTTATACTGCTCCAAGAAAAGATCAAAATGGTTCTGTTGGCGCCGGTGCGTGAGCTGGGGTGGAACGTCGTGCTTAAGAGTTCGGTGCATCCGTTCATGCCGTCCGTTCTGGCTGGGCTTTCCCGGCTTGATCCGCTCGGGGCGGATGCCCAGCTGAATCCACCACTTCGACAACTCACTGATACCGCCGATGGCCAGCGAAGCAAAGGGCGCTCCGTTATCAGTGCGAATCGCCTCGGGCAGGCCATACTCGCGAAACACCCACTCGAACCAGGGCTTGACGGCACCATAGCTGGGGTGCTCCAAGGCCCGGCACAAAAGCAGATAGCGAGAAAAGTTGTCGCTAATGGTCAACGGATAACAGCGCTTATGGTTGCCCAAAGCGAAATCTCCCTTGAAGTCGGCACTCCAGATCTGATTGGGGCCCTGGCAGCTACCAAACGGTTCACTGTACGGCGAGACATGGTGGTGCTTAACCCGACGTTTGACCAATCCCACCCGCTTAAGAATCTCACCCGCCGTGGAATCGGCTGGCCAAGCCAACTCCGGACCGTTCTCGCGCAAATAATCCAACACCTTTTTCGGGCCCCAACTCTGCTGGTAAAGCTTGGTGTCGATCAGCATCTGACGAATTTCCTCAGAGGTCTGATTAGGATGGCAGTGCGCCGCGCGCGAGCGTTCCTCAAGTTGCTCGACGCCACCTTGTTGGTAGCGTTTGATCCATTTGTCGACGGTGGGACGACTGATCCCATAAGCTCTACACAAGTCAATCTTAGCGTAATTGTGACTCAGCCAATCGGCGATAAATTGTACTCGTTGATCCATGGCACTGGTTTGTTCCCAAGGCATTGGCAAGTTCCCCCTTGCCTTTGCCTTTTAAACTGTAAACCATGCGCCCGGTTTGTTTTGTAAACTATGCTACCGGTTTGTACCGTGGGGGTGAAGCTGCGAATCCCACGCGTGCGAGAGCTGCACCCCTATCCCTTCCTTCCCCCGTCAAGGGGGAAGGAGTTTGAGAA
>JACPFE010000272.1 GCA_016183145.1 Deltaproteobacteria bacterium
CTGGAAGAGGCTCAAGAAGCGAAGCAGGCGGTCGAGACCTTCGGGAGACGAGAAGGAGGAATCCAGCGAATCCCGTTAACCGAGCAGTTCCGCCTCGCCGATCTTCTGGGAAAAAACACAAAGATCAAGGAAATCATCAAGATGCTCGGCCGCATGAGGCTTGAAGCGCTATCCCTAAAGAGATCCAGGATAACCCACTCGTCTCCGGTAAGAAGAGGGGTTGAAACCGTTGGTATTGAAGGCATCGAAAGAGTCCTGCCGGATGAGCTAGCAAATCTCGCCATTGGAGAAGAAGGAGAAGATTTGTTTCTGAAGAGGCTTCTCGAAGAAGATCTCCTGGCCTACAGTTACAAGAATCCTACGGAAGAAACACAGGGACCGATCTTGATCGCCGTGGATGGATCGGGAAGCATGGCGGGGCCTAAAGAGATCTGGGCTAAAGCCTTGGCGATCGCAACTATTCTTCAAGCCAAAAAGGAAAAAAGGAAATCTCAGGGGATCATCTTTGGAGCAAGCGAAAAGGAGATCTTCGATATCGACGTAGACAGGCTGGAGGATTTAGCAACGGCGTCCTTCCACATGGGGACGAATTTCGGACCGCCACTCAAAAGGGCCGAAGATCATCTCAGGGAAAACCCGAAAGCAGATTTTCTTTTCGTCACCGATGGAATTTGCAGCGTAGACGACGAGAGAAAGACGGCGTTTATCCAGGCGAAAAGCAGCTCTGGAGCCAGATGCTTCAGCGTTCTCATCGGCTCGGATGTCACGGACGCAGTGAAGCAGTTCTCTGACAAAGTCTACTCTTTGACCGCAGCACCTAATCCACGCGACGGTGGTCAGATCCTATCGGAGATCTGAATCCGTCTGATACACTCTCCTTGCCAGAACGGACTTTAAAAACACGACGAAAGTTTCTCTTTGAGTATCATACATTGTATGATACATTTATATGCTGAATAGACTGGAGTGGTTTTGCGGATCTTTAAAAACGCCTGGTTCTGCCGGTTTGCCCGGCGGAAAAAAATCAAGGACGCCGTCTTGATAGAAGCTATTGCCAGGGCGGAGCGCGGCCTTATCGACGCTGAACTGGGCGGCGGGATTATCAAGCAGCGCCTGGCACGCCCCGGACAGGGTAGATCAGGCGGCTATCGGAGTATCATCATCTTTCAGAAAGGGCAGCGCGCTTTCTTCGTCTATGGCTTTGCCAAGAGTGACTGAGAAAATATCGAACCTGATGAAACCGCCGCTTTCAAGAAATCTGCCAAAGCCTTTTTTGCGCTTTCGGATAAACAAATTGAAATCTTGATCAAGGATGAAGAACTTTCGGAGGTAGATTATGAAGACTAAACGCCCACACCGCCGCTATCGTTCCGAGGCTTTTGCCGCGATCCATGAGACCATGGCGGCCATGCACCGCGTCGGCGCTATCAGCAAAGTCACCATGCGGGAATTTGACGAAGCCTGTCTTGAGACCGTGGAGACCATTAAACCGGCACAGATTCGCGCCTTGCGTGAACGCGAGCATGTTTCGCAGCCGGTTTTTGCCCGTTACCTGAACGTATCGAAAAACCTGGTGTCCGATTGGGAACGCGGCAAAAGAAAGCCCGGCGGCCCGGCGCTTCGATTGCTAAGCGTCATTCAAAAACACGGCATTGAAACGATTGCCTAAAACTTGGCAGTTGCTTAGCTATTATTTTTCTACGCCACTTCTCTTTTTCCCCGAAATAAAACTCGCGCCACGACCTTAGCCGGAAGTTCCCGCCCGTTTTCTTTCCAATAGCAGTGTAATTCTTTGGTTTGTCAAGGCATTTGGGTTTTTGGCACCCGGCATGTGTTCCCATGTAGATGGCTTGCATTCGCTAGTAACATGTGCTATTAGGTTACCATGTATATCGAAATAGTCCCGAACCGCAATTCCCCGCCCGCCGTGCTCCTGCGCGAGGGGTGGCGCGAAGGCAACAAGATCTGCAAACGCACGCTTGCCAACCTCACCGGCTGGTCGCAGGCGCGCATCGATGCTCTTCGCCGCGTGCTCAAGGACGAGCCTGTGCTCAGCGCGCAGGATGCCTTTGTTGTTGAACGCTCGTTGCCTCATGGCCATGTGCAGGCAGTCCTGGAGGCGCTCAAGCGCATCGGCTTGGACACCTTGATCGGATCCAAGCGCTCGCGCGAGCGCGACCTGGTGCTGGCCATGATCGTGGAGCGGCTCATCCATCCGTGCTCGAAGTTGGCCACCACCCGGCTCTGGCACAGCAGCACCCTGGCTGAGGAAGTTACGGTGGGCGATGCCACCGAAGACGATCTGTACGAAGCGATGGATTGGCTGCTTGAGAGGCAATCGCGCATCGAGCACAAGCTTGCCGCCCGCCACCTGGGACAGGGCGCGCAGGTGCTCTATGACGTCACCAGTAGCTACTACGAAGGGCGCACTTGCCCCTTGATGCGCTTTGGCCATGACCGCGATGGTAAAACCGGTCGCCCCATTGTGGTCTATGGGGTATTGACCGATGCGCAAGGGCGCCCCATTGCCCTGCAAGTTTATCCGGGCAACACCGGGGAGCCCAGTACCGTGCCCGATCAGGTGCACAAACTGCGCGAGCAGTTTGGTCTGCAACAGGTGGTGCTGGTGGGCGATCGTGGCATGCTCACGCAAACGCAGATCGATAAGCTCAAGCAGTACCCGGGGCTGGGATGGATATCGGCGCTACGCTCTTCGGCGATTCGGGACTTGGTCCAAGCCGGCACGTTGCAGCTCTCGTTGTTCGATGAACAGAATCTGGCCGAGATAAGTTCGCCTGAGTTTGCGGGCGAGCGGCTCATCGCCTGTCATAACCCGCTGCTGGCCGAGGAGCGGGCGCGCAAGCGCGAGGAGCTGCTCAAGGCTACTGAAAAGGCGCTGGAGGGCATCGCTCGCCAGGTGAGCCGGCGCACCAAGACTCCTTTGACGGCAGCCGAGATCGGCCAGAAAGCCGGCGCGGTGGTCAATCGCTTCAAGATGGGCAAGCACATGGAGTTGACGATCAAGGACGGCGCGTTTGGCTATGCGCGGCGGTCACAAAACATTGAACGCGAGGCCGCACTCGACGGGATCTATGTCATCCGCACCAGCGAACCGCCCAGTCGTCTATCGGCTGCGGATACGGTGCGCAGCTACAAGAATCTGGCGCAGGTGGAACGCGCCTTTCGCTGTCTAAAAGGCATCGATATTCTGGTGCGCCCGATTCGTCACCGCGACGAACAACGCGTCAAGGCACATCTGTTCTTGTGCATGCTTGCCTATTACGTGGAGTGGCATATGCGCAGGGCCCTCGCCCCGCTGCTCTTCGACGACGAGCAACTGGATCAAGATCGTAAGACCCGCGATCCGGTGGCAGCGGCCAAGCCCTCTGCCTCGGCAAAAAAGAAAAAGGCTCTGCGTGTTACCACCGAGGGCCTGCCGATTCACAGCTTTGAGACTCTGTTGGCAGAACTCGCCACGCGTTGCCGCAACCGCTGCCGAATCAAGTCCGATCCCAAAAGCCCCACGGTCTCTCACCTTACCGAACCGACACCCCTGCAACAACGAGCCTTCGAACTGCTACAACTGTTGCCAGTAACGGGAAGTTCGCATTCCTGAAACCGCACCTCAAATCAATACGTTAACTCTGAAACGCTGCGGGAACTTCGGGCTAACGCAGGCCTGCGTATTCAGGCCGAAGCCTTAACACTTAAATGGGAGGACGTGGATTTTCGCAGAGGCCTTCTTACGGTCAAAGCGGCGTACGCCAAGTCGGGCGAAGGCAGAGCTGTCAATTTGAACTCGATCCTGAAAGCCGCCTTAAAGCAATTGAAGGACCGGTCCCGCGGTGAATACGTTTTCTCGAAGCCAGACGGCTCGCCCTACAAAAGCATTCGGTCGGCGTTTAAAACTGCCTGCAAGCATGCTAAATTAATCGGCGTCACTCCTCACACCCTGCGCCATACTTTCGCCAGCAGATTGGCGATGGCCGGAGTGGATCTGCGAACGATCCAGGAACTTGGGGGGTGGAAAGAGCTGGAGATGTTACAACGATACGCACATTTGAGCCCAAATCATAAATTAGAAGCGGTCGAGAAAATTGCCAATCATTTCACAACGCTATTCACAACACCTGTTTCTCCCCTCACCAAGCACGAGGGCTAAGTTATTGATTTCACAGATAAGCCACCCTAGCTCAGTTGGTAGAGCAACTGATTCGTAATCAGTAGGTCGCCGGTTCGACTCCGGCGGGTGGCTCCAATTTTTCATAACCGTTCGCAGAATGCGCCATTCCCCATCTCTTCCCCCCGGTTAGGATGAACGCGGCGCTCAGTTACAGCGATTGCCCGGCAAAGTGGGCTTTTTTCCCGTTTACGTTTAAGGTATCCTTCCTTATGGCGAGACAGAACTATGCAGTCGACAGCGAGGAAACTGGAGCAGCGCGTGACCCTTCTGGAACGGGAGCTGCGCAAGATGAGTTCCGAGCTGAAAGCGGTTCGAAAAGTGTCTCGACAGCCGTGGTGGAAACGGCTAGCCGGAAGATTCAAGAACGATCCCCTGTTCGACAAAATCATAGCGGCCGGTAACGCGTATCGGCGGTCCCAGACTCCCTCTGCGCGATAATGGTTATTTTGGATACCGATCATCTGACATTTAACGCCATCTCATAGCTCATACTATTCTGACTGCCGACAAGGAGAATGACATGGCACCTTCCTTAGCCGAGATTGAAAAAGACGCTTTGCGGTTAACGGCCGAGGATCGCGCACGGCTCGCCGTGCGTCTGCTGGAGAGCTTGGAGCAAACCACAGAGTCGCCAGAAGAGATTGAAAAGCTCTGGTTGGCTACGGCGGAGCGGCGCTTCCAGGAACTCCGTGACGGGGTCGTCCAAGGGATACCCGCGCAGAAAGTCTTCGCTGAGTTGCGATCTAAGTTCTCGTGAAAGAAACGATCTTCCACCCGGAGGCTCGCGCGGAGGCAGATGAGTCGGTGAAGTTTTACGAAGCGCGCCTCAATGGGCTCGGCCTGCGATTCCTGACAGCTATAGAAGCCACCGCTGAACGAATTTCCACCAACCCGAGGCAGGCGCACCGCTCGCTGGCGGATTTCGCAAGCGGATCGTTCCGGGGTTTCCCTACAACATCATCTATCGGGCCTGGGAGGATTACATCTATCTGGTTGCCGTTGCCCACCACCAGCGTCGTCCGGGATATTGGCGCGACCGCGCTGACCGCCGATAACCACAGCGAAGAGGCACCGCCCTTGTACTTACGGCGACACAACTCTTTCCTGTAGGACTCCACATTCACTTCCCATCCCCAACCAAAATAAACGGCGCCCAGAAGTAGGGGTGAGAGGTTGTGACGGATAACGGGCTAGGCGCAGAGTGCATGGCGCTCGGCGTGTCGCCCAACTTGCCGATCCCACCGATTCCTCTTCTGGCCAGGAGATCACTGCTCGCGCGCCCCCTGATCAACTCCAACTGCGCCTGCCGGAGCGCTTCGACCTTGGTCATGGTTTTCAGATTTTTGTAGAAGCTGCTCATCAGGTGAGCCGTAGACGCATCGTCCACTTTCCATAGACTGGCCACGACCGAAGACGTTCCTGCGTAAATAAATGCTCTGGTCAGTCCTACCAACTCGTCACCGCTCGAAAGCTCCCCCAAAGCTGTTTCGCATCCGCTCAAGACAACCAAGCTGGCGTTGAGATTCATCCCGAAGATCTCCTTCACCTCAAGCTTGCCATCTTCGTCGCCAGCCTTGGTTAAGAGAACGGCCGATGATAGAGGGTCTTGCTTACTTAGCTCTGCATGTGTCGCGAAATGAAGAACATCATAACCGGGCGAGAAACTCTTGACCCTCTCCTCCGTAGCTTCCGCTTTCACGAACACAGTCGACCGAGGATAGAGCCTTCGGACTTCTCTGGCTTCCAACTCCGCCAATGGGAGCTCTACCGCGAACGCGCCTAGGTTCGGGTTTCCCACGGCCAATACTTTTTGACCCACAGTCTTCCTTTTGGCCTTGGTGAACTGAATCAGGCTGGCGCTGGAAACAAAGGTCAATGAATAATCCTCAACGAGGTACTTGCCCTTTGCGGAATACAGGGCTTGGAACGGCAAATAGTGGAGCACACCATGAGGGACGATGATCAGCTCCTTGGCTCGAACAAGAGAGATCGCCGGCGTAAGCAGTTGCTCGTAAAGTTCTCGGGCGATGGTTTGATATTCTTTCAACGGCTTCAGATCAGAAATCGCAGTCCTCAATGCCTGCACTTTTGCGATAAGCTCTTTCTGTGAAAGAGGAATCGTGAGCGCACGCACACGCTCCTTTTCCAGCACCCAGAGATAAATCCTCTGAGGCGTCACCAGATACTCAAGCAGGGCCTGTCGAGGCTCCAGCAGCGCTTGCACTTGTTTCAATGTCAGCGGTTCCACTGACATTAAGGAGGCCTGCTCCGGGTGTTGTTTACGAGCCTTTTCCACGAGCGCTTGGTAGCGTCCCTCTTCGTCCTCGCCTCCACTAAGAGAATTTGGCTCGGTCAAACTAAGCTCCTCTTCCACGGAGATACTCCTAACCTTAGACAGCCTCACTTTCGTTCCTAGCATATCGAGAAAACTCCGAGAACGTACGCGCTCACTGTAGTGAAACGCCTGGTCATGTGCCCCGGTTTGCCAAAGTGCCGCGGTCATGCCCCAATAAGCTTCGAGCCAACCCCCGAAATAGGTTTGCCTTCCATTCTGGGAAGACAGCAATGACCGAACTGATTCGATTTGCTCGACAGCTTCCCGGTAAGAAGCAACTGCCTCCGCCTGCTTTCCGGTCTCGCGTAAAACATCTCCGATCCACCGCGCTGCATTGCTAAGGACATCTGGTCTTTGCTGCCGGCGTGCCAGGTCCAGAGCTTTATGAAGATTGTCCAACGCCGCCGTAAAATCCTTACGGCTGTGGAGACTCATGCCCACGCCAAGATAAAAGGCGCTCTGCGGAAATCCAATTCCCCATTCTTTCGCCAACTCCAGTGCTTTCTGATAGCTGTCCAGTGCGCGGTCGAAGCGTCCCATGGAATGATAGGCGAACCCTCGCCGCCCGTAAGCGAACAGCATATTGGTCCGCGCGTTCTCCTTGAGATCCTCGGCCTGCCGGCCAACCCCGGTAATCGTCGTCAAGAACTCGTTATATAAGTGGATGGCTTGATCAAGCTCTTCGACTGCCTTTTCGTATTTTCCATGGCGCGTGAAATTTCGCCCCCTCTGGCTGTAAAATGCGCCATGCCAATACATCCAATCGAGAGAATTCGGCGGCCATTTATTCGCAATCTTAAATCCAAGTTCTATATACTCTGCCGCTTTGGCGAAGTTTCTCGCGCTTTGATGAGCTGCCACCAAACTACCGATGGTCCGCAGTTGAAAACGGGGGTCCGCGATCTTCTCCGCCAGCGCGAGCGCCCTCTCTCCGTAAGCAATCGCTTTTTCAAGGTCACCGAGGTAGTGTGCCGAGTTCGATGCTTCTCTGTAGGCCCGAGA
>JACPFE010000273.1 GCA_016183145.1 Deltaproteobacteria bacterium
CTCAGCGGCTCCACGGCCCGCAACGGCGGGTTCGTCGGCGTCAGGGTCCAAAAGGCTTGATTACCGGATGCTCGGAGTGAAGGAGAAAAAAAATGGCTAGATTTGGAATGGTCATCAACCTGCAGAAATGCGTAGGTTGCGGATGCTGCACGTTAGCCTGCAAGGCCGAAAATAACACCCGCATCCGCGCCAAAGGCCAGAGCCACAACTGGGCCGACCTGGTCATGAAGACCGAGGGAACCTTTCCGAACACGAAGCATTGGGTGATGCCGGTGCTGTGCAACCACTGCACGGACGCGCCTTGCGTTGCGGCCTGCCCGGTCACGCCGAAGGCGATGTTCAAGACGCCGGAAGGCGTCACGATGCACAACGACGAATTGTGCATTGGCTGCCGGGCCTGCCAGAACGCTTGTCCATACAGCCATGCCGAACTCGATGCCAAGAGCCATACAGCCATGCCGAACTCGATGCCAAGAGCCTCAACGGCGAGACCTATAGCGTGATCAGCTTCAATCCGCACGGCGGCGATCCCCAGCCGCAGTGGAGCGACAAGTCGGCGATGATCCCTGGATGCACGGCGTCGGGCGCCGAAACCGCCAATGCTGCAGGGGCGGCGATCCCCGCGCTGAATCAGTTCGCGGCGGGGGCGGATGTGGATGCGATCCGGAAAGCGGGCGTAGTGGAGAAATGCACCTTCTGTTATCACCGCACGAGCAACGGCCTGCAGCCGGCATGCGTCGAGGTCTGCCCAGCCAAGGCGCGGATCTTCGGTGACCAGGACGATCCGAATTCGGAAATCGCCAAGGAGTTCAAGGCGGAAAAGTCGTTCCGTCTACGGGAGGACAAGAAAACCCGGCCAAACGTGCACTATGTCGGCAAGTACAGCGCGAGGGCCTGATTCCCCGATCTCTTGTGAACATGTACACTCAAGGAGGCGGAGCGAAGCCGCCCCCTTTTTAATTCAGGAATCGAGATGTCAGCGTACGATCAGGACCGCGGACTTGCGCGCCAAGATATCTGCCGCTTTCTAGCGGCCTGCTATTACCAGCCAGATCCGGCGTTCGCCGAGGAGCGAATGTTTGACTCGATGCTCGATGCAGCGAAGCGGATTGACCCCACGCTCGCCACACGCGCGCGCCGCCTGCGCGAACAATTCACCGCCGAAGGAACCAAGAGCCTGCTTCTCGATTACACGCGGCTTTTCCTCGGTCCATCCCACGCCATTGCCGCTCCCTACGGATCGGTCTGGCTGGAAGATCAGAAGATCCTCATGGGGAATTCCACGATGGCCGTGCTGGCCTTGTACGAGGAGGGCGGCTTCGAAATGGACGAGCAATTCCGCGAGTTGCCCGATCACATCGCGGCCGAGCTGGAATTTCTTTATTTGCTCATTTACCGGGAAAACGAGGGACACCGAAACGGCGTGCCTGAGGCGCTGAAAGCGGCGATGGGTCTTAAAAAGCGTTTCCTCGACGAGCAGCTCGGGCTCTGGATCGGACCTTTCACAGCAGCCGTCAAGGCCGGCGCGCAAAGCGGTTTTTACCGCCAGCTTGCCGAACTCACCGACCGTTTTGTCAAGATGGAAGCAAGCGGGGACAAGGCCCCGTGATTTTAATGATAGTATTTTGGGACCGGGGTCGGGCGTCGACGAGTCAACAAAGATAGTCATGTCGTAGCAGTCTTTCTTCTAAGGGCTGCTCCTGTCTCCTTTTCACGTAACCCACAGCCCGGAATTTGATTTACTGGTCGGGTAGGTTGTGGTATTACGCAAATTGCGTAACGCAAAGAGCGTAATATGAAGAACCCCTTCGAATACGGTGGCGTGGTTAGCGGAAACGCCTTCTGCAATCGGGAGAAGGAAGTCGCTGATCTGCTGCGGGCCATAGAGAACAACGAGAAGCTGTTCGTGTTCTCCGAGCGGCGCTATGGCAAGACCTCGCTGGTACGGACGGCGCTTGGCAAGTTGCCGAAGAAGGGTTGCGTCTGCTCCTATGTGGATTTGTGGCCGACCGACAGCGAAGCCACGTTCGTCACTGCTGCGGCCAAGGCAATCACCGAGTCCACGAGCACTTCGGTGGACAAGGTGCTGGAGACGGCAAAGAGGTTCTTCGGCAGTCTTGCTCCCAGCGTGACGATGGACGAGGAAGGCAAGCCGGTGTTGACGTTCGGACTCAGCAAGCACGCCAAACTCGGGCCGGCGTTGGATGAAGTGCTGGAAACCCCGGCCAAAATTGCGGCGAAGGGCAAGCTGAACGTGGTGGTGGTGTTCGACGAGTTTCAGCAGATTCTCGAATACGGCAGCGACCAGGTGGAACGAAAGCTGCGGAGCGTGATCCAAACACATCGGAACGTGGGCTATATCTTTCTCGGCAGCCGCAAGCATCTGATCCAGAAAATGTTCATGGATCGCTCCCGTCCCCTCTATCGGGCGGGTGGGCATTATCCGCTTGGGCCAATCGCCGAGGATCACTGGCAGCCCTTTATCCGCAAACGGTTCGCCGACGCAGACAAGATCATTAGCAAGCAACACATCCATGACGTGTGCGAGTTGACACGCGGGCATCCGTTCTATACCCAGCACCTCTGTCATGTGCTCTGGGAACTATGTGAACCCAAAGCCGAGACGACCTCGAAGATGATCCAGAGTGCCGTGCGGGTGTTGTTGGAGCGTGAGAACTATGCCTACACCACGCTGTGGGAGTCGCTCACCATTCCGCAGAAGCGGTTCTTGAATGGACTGGCCGGTGAGTCGGCCGGCGTGAAGGTCTTTGCCGGTGAGTTTGTGCGGCGGTATGCGCTCGGCTCAGCCTCGAACGTGCAGCGTGCGGTGGACGGATTGTTGGAGAGAGATGTCATTGATCGAGACAATGGATCGTTCCTAATCACCGACCGCTTCTTCCGTCTCTGGATTCAGGCAGCGCAAGTGCTTTGACATTACCGGCCTGCCGATTACGCAGTTTGCATTACGCAAATGGGCCGCAAGAAAACCTTCACGGCCTCTTTTCAACCTGCCTGAATTATGGTGACGGTACAGTGCGGCAAGGCGTGAACTACGGGCGCGGCCAGTACATCAGGATGGGGACTCCGGCCCGGCGCACGCATGTCGCAGCCACCCCGCCGAGCAAGGCGCGCCGCAAACCGGCGCGGGCGTGGGACGTGATTGCAAGCATGGTCTCCGGCATGCCTTTCACGTAGCGGCAGAGCGCGTCGGCCGGGTCGCCATGCAGCACCTCCCACTCGGCGTCGATGCCGTGCTCACGTTTAATCTTTCCGGCGATGCCATGAAGGTAGGACGATTCCAGCATGTCACTCTTGGCAGTCTCCCCCAGCGTTGCGATGTCGGGCTGCGGCGCCAACGCCTGAACCAGCGTCAGTCGGGCCGAGATCGCTTTCGCCATTTCCGCCGCGAAAGGAATCATGCGCTCGGCGAACTCGCTACCGTCCAGAGCCAGCACCAGCGTTTTGATTCTCTTCGGCGCTTCACTGTCGCCTGAAACCGCGCGGTACAGGATCACCGGACGGCTCGACCCTTGAATGACCCGGAGCGCCACGCTGCCCAGGATCGCTTCGGTCCAGGCGCTGCGCCCGTGGGTCGTCATGGCGGCGATGGCGTTGGGCTTGGCTTGTAGTTCGCCGACGATGGCCGCCGCCGGATCGGCGGATAAGAGAAATCTCACCTCGGCGCGGTAGCGCCGCGCGCAGTGGCGTAGCTCGCTCTCCTCCGCCGCCAACTCATCGGCGTCGGCAACGACTCTTATAAGCGTCAGCGATGTACTCGTGGCCGCGGTGATTCCCTGGGCGAGTGGTAGGATCTCTTGCGCCAGAGGCGATCCGTCGAGGCATGCGAGAATTTCGTCAAACATAAACTTTTTATTTCGCCTCTCCTTGTGTTGTCCGCGCAATCACGTGTACGGTGCTCGCCTGCGGCCCCTTTTCTCCCAGCTCCTCGGCAAACCGGACCGCCGTGCCCACGGCGATGTGAGCGAACCCCGGCTCAAGAACGCTGTGGCGGTGAAAATAAATTTCTCTCCCATCCGACGTTTCAAGAAAGCCATAGCCTTCTTCCGGAAAGAGTTTGCTGATCCGGCCATGGCCCGCGCTCTCGTGCAATTTGACGGCGCCGCTCTGCCGGCGCGCGTAGTCTTGGAGCCGGCGTCCGGCGGCGTTGAAGGCGTCCCGAATCGCCACGTAGATGTCTTCGTGGGCCGCGTGTTTGCTCGGTTCGTGCCTTTCGCCGAAATCTTTTTCAATGCGTTTCGCTGGCGGTAGCTTTGCGGCTTCGAGCCGCTTGGGCGCGCGATTGATCACCAGCTCACCGCCCGGCACGGTAATATCGATCCGCACCTGGTACGCGTTACCTTTGTGATGATGGCGGTGGGGCGCCTCCACCATGACCCGGCAGCTCATGATCCGGTCATAGAAGGATTCGAGCTTGGCCGCCTTCTCGCGGATACTAGCCTCGACCGCCATTGAGGGCGCCATGTTGCGAAAAGCGATCTTCAAAGGGATTTCCATATTTCATGTTCCTCCGTTTTGCTTTGTTGTCAGACTGCCCCTCTAAGGAAATCGGCAAGAGGCGTGCCACGATAAGTCGTTCGCCAGGCAAGAAAAATTGGTGATTTTCCGCCGGATTGGAGTGGGGGACGCCATGCCGCCCCGGACAATTCCCGTTGCTGCGAAACCCCTCCGACGGTCTTTGCAGCGGTGAAAAGATTCAGCCGCATCATAAAAGCTCACGCGCGCCGTGCGAGGGATTATGCGGTGGAAACGCGCCGAGTGTTTTGTGGTCGCCACGGCATGCATTTTGCGCAATAGTGTGTATCGAGAGCGCG
>JACPFE010000274.1 GCA_016183145.1 Deltaproteobacteria bacterium
GGTCACCTGGATTCAACAAGCGCCGAGGCGTTATAGCGCGATTGTCATCAACCCGGCGGCCTATACGCACTCGAGCGTGGCTCTAAGAGATGCCATCACGGCGGCGGGACTTCCCACAGTCGAAGTGCACATCTCGAACATTTACAAGCGCGAGGAGTGCCGCAAGCACTCCTATATCGCCGGCGTGGCGGTGGGTCAGATCACCGGTTTTGGTGTTCAGAGCTATCTTTTGGGCCTCAGGGCGGCAGTGGAGCAACTCTGAGTGAATCTCTTGGGGTCATATTCCCCGCAGCTTGCTGCGAGGTAGTTCATTGACATCGCCGCGGCGGACGCCTCGACTCGCGTTTACACCCCTTTCTAATCATGTTAGCGTGAATGCCTCTGGGTTGGCCGCCATGAACCCATCGTTATTTCTGGTCGTAAGACTGTGGCTGGTTGTCTTTCTCGTGACCTTGGGGACAAAGCCGGTATGGTCGGCCGAGCCTAGGGTCCAGATTCTCTCGCCAAAAAACGGTGATCGTCTCACCCAAGATCAAAGCGCGATCCTGGTCAGCGGTAAAGTCGCCAGCCAGACCGCTCGTTCTTCTAACGTCGACATCATGCTGGTCATCGACATCTCCGGCAGCACCATCCAGTACGCCGGGGTGGATCTCGGCGATGCCGGGCAGTTGCCCGACGGTGCCGGTTCCTCTGGGTTTCCCAGACCGCAGATCAGCCTCGGCGGATTGAGTCTCGGACAGCCACCGATGAGAAACTTGCGCAACTCAATTTTAGCCGCCGAGGTCGCGGCGGCGCGCCGGCTGCTGCTCCAACTCAATGCGCAGACCACCCGGGTCGGCGTTATTACTTTTGGCGAGGGCGCAAAACTACTGCAGCCGCTGACTCATGATTTCGATCAGGTGCGGCGGGTGCTGGATGATATCCTGCGGGCCGGCCCGCATGGCGGGACCAATATGGTCGAAGGGATCCGCACCGGGATCACGGAACTGATGGGCTTCGGCACGAGCGAAAGAAGGACCGACGCCGTCAAGGTCGAATTTCTTTTGACCGATGGCTTTCCAACCCTGCCCATTGGCGGCGGCAAGCGGGTGACTCCTGAGGACACGAACCTGGCTCTCAACGCTGCTCGGTTGGCGGGCAAAGCCAGCGTCAAAATCCATGTCTTCGCCCTCGGCGAAGAAGCGCTCTCATACCCGCTGGCCGCCGTTGGCATCGCCAAGGAAAGCGGCGGGACCTACACTCCGGTGATGCGACCCGCGGACATCTTGGCGGTCGTCGAAAATGTGTCGGTGGTCGGCGTCGATTACGTGCAAATCGTCAATCAAACCATCGGCCAGAAGGCCTCCAACCTTCGCTTAGCGGCGGACGGTTTCTTCTCTTCCGCTGTTCCGGTCGTTGAAGGCCGCAACCAGATCGATGTCTTTGCCCGTGCCAGCGACGGCACCACGGGACGCGATTCGATCACGGTTTATTATCAATCCGGAACCCAGAAATCTTTGGAGTTAGAAGTCTTCCTGGAGAAGGAAAGAAAGCTCAAGTTGGAGGTTGAGCGGTTGGGAAGAAGCCAAGCGGAAATTCAACGGGACGTGGAACGGGGCAGAGAAGATAGTCTCAGGCGCCCTTCCCAACTCCCGCCGCCGGCTGAAGGTCCGCCGCGATAAAGCTCCCTTGGCGTCTTAAGGTCTAAAGTTCAAACCGTTCAAGCGGTTCAAAACGATCAAGCCCCCTCCTTCGTCCTCCCCCGCGTCGCGGGGGAGGAAAGAGGTGGGGGCGCGCCAAGGCCTGAGCGAAGCCGAAGGAACGCCAAGCGCGCAAAGTAAGTCTACCGTTTGACTCTTTCCGCCTCGGCGGCGATGGCAATTTCCAAGGCGCCGGCGCGCTTGATAATCGACATCACTTTCACGGTATCTCCGAGCAGCACGTCCTTGTCGCCGCGCAGTATGACGATCTTATTCGCATTCGCGTTGAGCGCGTCTTTTAGAGCCGCTTCCAAGCCCTCCTCGCTGACCTTTTTCTGATTGACGTAGATTTCGTGTTTCGGCGTGAGCGTCACTGTCGTTCCTCTGCTCTCGGATTGCGTGGCGACGGCCTTGGGCAAGTTGATCTTGCCGCCCGATTCGATCATCGCCGAGCTGGTGATCATGAAAATGATCAGCAACACTAGAAATATGTCGGTGAGCGGCGTGATGTTGATCTCCGACATGATGTCGGAGTTCTCGCCGTTGCCGCCGAGCGGGGTCATTGCCATGGTGAAATTCCTCACACGCTGATGTTCTGAAGGATCTTGGCGACCTGAATGCGAAAGAGGGCGTTCAGAGTCGCTATTCGCGTCTGAAAATAATTGTAGAAAATCACGGCGATGATCGCCACCGCCAAGCCCAGCGCCGTGGCCACCAGGGCCTCGGATATGCCCGCCGCGACGACGGCGAAGCCGCCGGTGCCGGCGATCGCCATGCTTTCGAAGGATTTGATGATGCCCACCACGGTGCCGAGCAAACCGATGAACGGCGCGCTGCTGGCGACGGTACCAAGGATCCACAGGTGTTTTCTCAGCTTCTGGGTCTCTTCAAACATCGCCTCGGCGGCGAAATTGTTGGTCACCTCGAGCCGCTGGCCCGCTTCCCGGTCGAGAATATTCAAAAATATCCGGCCCGCCGGTGAGTGAGAATTCTGCTTGCAGATAGCGATGGCGAGGTCGCGTTGGCCTCGCTTGATCGGTTCCAAAAGCGACTCCGTGATTCGCAAAGTGACGGAGGCGATACTGCGCAGTGACCAAAGCCGCTCAAAAACGACGGCGACGCTGACAATGGACATTAAAATCAATGGATAGGTGGCGATGGCGCCCTTGTGAATGATGTCGATTAGGTCGAGGCCCTGTTGCTCCATTATCACGTCCTTCCAGAGGTTTTGATGAAGATGACCTAAATTTGAAAATTATTCAATGAAAAGGATTCAGATGAGGACCGAAGAATACGGTTCCGTTATCCACGGACGCGGACGGTAACCGTGAATATTATTCTCAGGGGTTCATTGGCCAGATCTTTCAAGCTTTCCGGCAGGGTCGCGAAGGGCGAAGCTCGTCTCATCGCCTCCACCGCGCTGGCATTGAGTCTCGCGTTCGACGACTCGAGCACTTCCACCTGAGTCAGCTTTCCTGCTCGATCAAGTGTAAAGAGGAAGGCAACTTTCTGCACTCCAGTCACGTCCTCGGGATACTTCCAGACTGATTCTACTCGTTTCTTCAGTCGCGCGATGTATTCGTCCCAGTCTGCATTCGAAATTCCTTTGAGGCCCGTTTTGCTTCCCCCGCCGGTTCCGGTGCCCGTTCCGCCACCCGTAAACCCAGTTCCGCTCTTGCTTCCACCCGGCACGCCGTAGGGTCCAATGCCGCTTCCCGTGCCTTTAAGCGCGCCGGGTATTTGCGCACCTTCTTTTAACGCCTTGATCCCCGGCCCGTCGCCAACGCCCTTGAGCGCGGCGAGGCTTTTCTGGTTCATTTCATTATCAGCAGCCGTGCTGCCTGGCAGTTGGGTGGCCGCTTCTCTAGTGGGCAGCCGAACCAAGGAGTCCGGCGAGGTCTCCTTGGTATCGATAGCGGCCTGACGGGTGTCTGCCGCCAGAACTCGCGGGGCCGGCAGGATTACGGGCTTCGGCGGCGCGGCTTCAGTGGTGTTGCTTGGTATCACGCTTTCCGCGTCACCGCTCTCAAGCTTCCCGGTTTGTTGCGCTGGAGGGATCGGCACGCCTAATTTTGGTTGAGACCGTGGTCCGCCGGGACCCCTCCCCGGACCGATGCTCTTGTTGTCAGAGCCGCCATCCCTCACCTCCATCAGTTGAACTGAAATCGGCGTGGTGTCCGGCGTGGCTACCGAGAAGGTCACCGCCCGCAATGCCAGCAAGAAGAGTAACGCGTGAAAAAGCAAGGACAGATCGACCAGGCCGTCGCCGTTGAGGTCGCGTTCCTCTTTGATGACGGTGTCGCTTTCTTTCGCAGTGTCGTAATAGACCCAGAGATCGGGTCTGCCCTGGCCCTTGATATCCTTCTCAACTCTCGCCAGTCGCTCACCCTCGAAGATTGCGCGGTAGGTCACTCGTCCCTGGCCGGTCTCGTCGCGCTCTTCGCGCGCTAACTTCTCACCGTCATAATAAAAGATTGCATCTGCCCGACCCTGACCGTTACTGTCCACATCCCGCCGAATCAGCTTTCCGTCTTTGAAATAGCTCCAGGTGTCGACTCTACCATCCCCCTTTGTTGCTTCTTCCTGGCGAATGATTTCCCCAGGCTTTTGCGGGTCGTAATAGATCCAGAGATCCGGTACGCCATCGCCGTTGGTATCTCTCACGTCTACGTTCTTGAAAGGCGATGCCGGGGGAGCGGGAGCGCTCGGTTTCCCGAGGGAGGCGAGCACAGTTCTGTCTGGTGCGGGTTTGGATTGCGGGTTGGGTTTTGACGGCGGAGCCTGGGACTGAGTTGCGGCAGGCGCTGGAAGCGAAGTCGGCTGACGACCCGTTGCCGATGCGCCGGAGATCTGGGTTTCGAGCGCGCGCTGCCGTTCCAATTCCTGCTCAATGGCGGCTTCGAGCTGTTGGTCCTTCTGTTGTTCCGACCCGATCTTGGCGTAGAGCTGGGCGCATTCGGATTCGAACGTAACCGCATGCTTGATCAATCCGATAATTAATCCGGCGCCCGCGCCATAGGGACCGGCAATTGAGCTTCCCATCGCCACCCCTTCCATTATTGAACCCCAGGCATGCTGACCGCGCTGGCAACCCGAAATTTGAATCTGGGGCTGTGCCTGCCCCGCGGAGGGATTGTTTGCGTTGGGATAAGGGATGGAGCCCGGCGGGTACTGCACGGGCACTGGGTCGCACCCGGCCAACGCCACCAGTAAAATGATAAGAATGAATCCCGGGCGACAAATCATATCGAACCCAAGGAAAATTCTACTTTATTTCCCCGCCCGACGACAACCCCGCCTGGCCCGCGAGAACCCTAGAGTCACCAGCCTGCCAAGGCGTAAGGCCGGACATATTCCTTAACTCCTCATCAACCGAGCCGAAGGGGGCGGTGGTCGGGAGCGCGGCGTCCGCGACCTGCTCCTGTCCTGTGACTTGACCGCCTTTGAAAACATAGCGAGCGGTAATCTTACCGCGAAAGTCTTGGTCTTCCAACTGCTCAACCCGCTCGCCGTTCTCGAAACTGACCCAAACATCGACCATTCGGTCGCTGTTCGTGTCTGCCTCTTGGCGAAGTATCTGGCCATTTTCGTAGACGATGCGTAAGTCGAAGATACCGTTTCCGTCGGTGTCGCGCTCTTCGCGAACGAGTTCATTGTCCTTAAAGTAATAAACCGTGTCCCATTTGCCGTTGCCTTTGGTGTCTCGTATCCGCTTGCTGATGCGCCCTTGGGAAAAGATCTCGATCATGTCCGTCCGTCCGCGCCCTGCGGTATCCTCCTCGCGCCGGACCACGTTTTCACCCTGAAAGTAGACGACCCTACCTTTGTTGCCGTTTCCGTGAGTATCCTCTTCCTGTTTGACCAGTTTTCCCTCCTGGTAGTACCCCCAGAGGTCAATTTTGCCGGCGAACTTGCGGTCGAACTCTTTCCTGACAAGCTGGCCGTTTTCGTAATAGGAGAAACTGTCTGGTTTGCCGTCGCCATTGCTGTCTTCATCGACGCGGCTGATTTTACCGTCGCGGAAATAGACTGTGCGATTCGTTTGGCCGGTCAGCTTCGTATCCTCTTCGCTGCGCACGGGCTGGCCGTTTTGGTAGTAAACCCAACGCGTCGGTTGGCCGGTACGGTTGGTGTCTTGCCCTTTGCGCTCCACCTCCCCGTTCGGATTGAACAAAATCCAAGTATCGATCTGCCCATCGTTCTTGCTGGCGATCTCTTGTCGAATAACCTTAGCGGCTTCATAGTAGGAAAATAAATCCGGCTTGCCGTCGAAATCGACATCTTGCTCGACACGCTCGATCTGGCTCTTCGGGTTGTAATAAATCCAACGGTCCATTTTGCCATCGCCGTTGGTGTCCCGCTCCTGGCGCACGACGTTGCCGAGTTCGTCATAATAGAAACTCGCTACCGGCTTCTGGCTATCGGCTGGGGACGGAAGAAAGGCGAACAGCAAAAGAATCAAAGGCAAGAAAGGGCTCTTTTTTACAAGTTGCGTCATCGCTCACCTCAACTATGCTTCAACGTTGAGGGAAACTTTTCCACAGGCAAACACGCTACGCCTGGGGGCAAGGGATGTCAACGCAACGGTAGGTAGCGCGCGTTCGGCCCGCCCGTGAACGGGAATGAGCAATCCTTTTCGCCGGGACGTTCCCCGCTGTGACGCTTATCGCGTGCATGAATGGTCTTGCAAATAGACAGGGCTCAGGTCATCCTGTTGGCTAAGAATCGTTTTTGAGAACTTCCCAGGAGTCACCCAATCGAGCACCTTACAAGCCTGCCGCCGGACTCTGTGTCTTCCTCGCGCGTAGACCGCCGCATTTCTTGGGTTCTTGGCCTAATATGCCTCCTGCTTTTATTCGCCAATCTCGGCGGGGCGGCTTTGTTCGAGCCGGACGAAGTTCGAAACGCCGAAAAAGCCCGTGAGATTCTCTTGCTGAACGATTGGGTGACGCCCCATGAGAATTTCGTGCCGGTGTTGGATAAGCCCATGTTCTTCTACTGGCTCGTCGCGATCTCGTTCAAACTCTTCGGCGTTTCGGAATGGAGCGCGCGACTGCCGTCGGCGTTGGCAGCGCTGGGCTGTCTGCTGCTGGTTTTCTGCTTTGCCGATAAACATTGGGGAAGGTGGGTGGCGTTGTGGAGCACGCTGATCCTGGCGACCAGCGTCGAATTCTATCTGCTCGCCCGGCTGGTGATCATCGAAATGTCGCTGACGCTATTCATCTCGCTAACGCTTTGTGCCTTTTATTCGGCGGCGCATACGGAAAACGAAAGGACTCGCAAATTACAATGCCTAGTGATGTACCTGGCGTTAAGTGCCGGAACCCTGAGCAAAGGCCTGGTGGGTTTGATCATTCCCGGCATGGTTTGTTCTCTTTATCTCTTGCTGACGCGCAAATGGTCGGCCTTAAGTAAACTCTACCTCCTGCCGGGTGCGCTAGGTTGCCTCGCGCTGGTCGTGCCATGGTATCTGTGGGCCGAAACCCGCAACCCCGGCTACCTGCGCTATTACTTTTGGGACGAACATTTCATCCGCTACTTGACCGACGAGTTCAAGCGGTCTAAGGACTGGTATTACTTTTCGGGAGTCTTGGCGCTCGGCTTTGCGCCGTGGACTGCGCTCCTGCCTTTTGCCGCGCACCGGCTCTGGCGCAATTGGGACGACGGGAATTTATTCTTGGGTCTTTGGGTGGTTCTGCCCATGGTCTTTTTCTCGGCTTCGAAGTCACAACTGCCCCATTACATCTTGCCGATTTTCCCGGCGCTGGCGATCCTGACCGGCCGGACGGTTGCGGCGCTGTTCCAAAAAGGCATGATCAACGGCAAGCGGTGGCTTCTTTATTTCCCTTGGGCGGTTACGGCGGCGGCCATTGCGGGCATCGCCGCGCGCGCGTTTTGGCCCGCGCTCTTTTCCGCGGGGCTGCAGAAAAAAATTCCTGACGGCGGTTTTATGCTGGCCGGCTGTGGGATGGCGCTGATTGTATTCCACGGTGTTTGTATCGCCGCCAACGTCAGGGGACTCTGGAAGGATCAACGGGGAATGTTTACTTGTTCGCTGGTGAGCGCGACGGCGTTTTTCCTTTTGCTCGCCTTGTGGTTCGAAACCGGCTCGTTTCGCCGCTCGACAAAGGAGCTGGCGAGAAACCTGTCGCCACTGATCGCTCCCGAGAGCCAATTCGCCACCTATGACACCTACGTGACCGGACTGCTCTTTTATCTTGGCCTGGAGCGCCCGATCTGGGTGGTGGCGCAAAGAGGCAAAGCGAAGTCGCTAGGGAGCCCTTACGTGGCGAGATTTCGGCCGGCGCCCGCGCCGGGCTATGGGAAAGTATTTTTTACTTACGAGGAGTTCAGAAAGGCCTGGGAGAGCGAGCCAAGGCCCGTTCGGCTGCTGCTCGGCGCCAATACGGTTTCGCGGTTCAATAATACGGTCGGCGTGCGCACGAAGGAACTCTTGCGGGCGGATGGTTACATCCTGGCGACCAAGCCGTGACTTCGTCTGTCGGGATCGATTCGCGCAATCGGCCGGAGGCGGAGCGCGCCACTGCGCAATCAAGGATACACTGGAACGAGGATGGTAATTCAATATGGAAATGCTCTGGGATCTATTTCACCGCATCTATGATGTCGAGTTTCTCGTGCGCAGTGGCGGGCTGCTCGTCTTGATTGCCATTGTTTTTATCGAGACCGGGCTACTGGTGGGATTTTTCCTGCCTGGAGATTCCCTGCTGGTGACCGCGGGCATCTTTGCCGCGCGCGGCGATCTTGATTTACTCACGCTCAATACGACCCTTAGTCTTGCGGCCATCGCGGGCGACACGGTCGGTTACGGCATCGGGGCGCGGACTGGACCCAAAATCTTTACCAGGGAAAATTCGCTCTTCTTCAATCGCAAGCATCTCATTTCGGCGAAGGAGTTTTATGACCGGCACGGCGGCTTTACGATTTTCATCGCCCGGTTCGTGCCGATCATAAGAACCTTCGCGCCGGTGGTCGCCGGAGTCGGCGCGATGCAATATCGGAAGTTTATCTCTTATAATGTCTTCGGCGGGATATTTTGGGTCATGTCAACGACCTTGACGGGCTATTTTCTTGGCACAATGATTCCGAACGTTCAGGAGCACATCCACGTTATCATTGCCATCGTCATTGTTCTGTCTCTCCTTCCCGCTATCATTAAGTTTGCTCAGGAAAAATTGCGGGCAGGAAATTAGGCTGCCAGCCGGGGCAGATGCGATTCTTATCGAAGGAGGAGACTTGGAATTGCTGGGTATCGTCATCGCGCTGGGAATCATCGAAGGCTTGACCGAGTTTATTCCGGTATCCTCGACGGGCCATCTGAT
>JACPFE010000275.1 GCA_016183145.1 Deltaproteobacteria bacterium
AGACGTCCCACGATACTCTGCGAAGGAAAAGAACCCGCTGAAATCACTGGCGGAAGAGATTCCCCTGCGAGTTTCGACGGACCAGCCGGAGGAGACAGTATAGAGAGCTTTCTGGTTTCCAGTTGGACTCTCGTGGCGCTTCTGAAATAGGCAGCGAATCGACTGGTTCTGTAGCGATACCTTTCAGCGGGTGACCTCGTACGGACCTGGCAAGAGACTGCCAACCGATGAACCGTGAGCCCGGGCCGTCCGTCCGACACGGAAAGCACACCTTCGAGTTCCCTCTCGCGCTGGAGGGCCACAATGTGGCGGGGTTCAAGCAGTTCGATTTTATTAAGCTTGAGTTGAAATCCGGCACTCTGACCAATCAGCCCGGTGGTATCCACCAGCACGGCTCTGGCGCCTCCCCGCAGGGCTTTATCAACCAGCATCTTTGTCGCGACGATGGTTGGAAGCAGATGACCGACCGGCGAGAGGGCGCCGATGAAGCGCATAGCGTGGTAGACGAGCTTGCCGGCCAAAAGGGCTGGTAGGTTAGCTTTCGTCACAAGCGTCAAACCAACTGTCGTCGGAGGACCGATGGTTGACTGTCCAATATCCGCATCCACAATCGCGAGCGGGAGTAGGCCTGCCTGAGCCAGATGTGCGGCAGCGGCACGCAAACAGGTGGTTTTTCCCGTGTCCGACGCGCCCAAAAACATCGTCACACCCGGTCGTTTCGCCAAGGCAAGTAAGACTGTCTCCCAGGCCGTGTGTTTTTCTTGGCTCAGATCGACCACCGCACCAAAGGGCTTTCTCTTTCCTACCTAGTGCGACCCCAAGATTATCGATCGGCTGGATTCAGCTTTTAGAACTCTCACTGCGACCTTGGGGTCCTAATCAAGGCTTCTTACTTCTCCACGCCCATGAGTCATGGCGGGCCGACAGAGGACGGTTACCGCTGGACACGTTTGCACGACATGGCAACGGTGCTTCTGACAAGACGGTGCTTAGTTGCTCGCGATTGCTTTATGCCTTCGGAGCAACTTCAAGGCCCTTTGCTCGAGCTGGCGGATTCTCTCCCGGGTGACCCCAAACTGCTCGCCGACTTCTTCCAAAGTGTAATCGCGAGGGTGCCCGATTCCGAAACGAAAGCAGAGAATGGCTTCCTCGCGCGGTGGCAGGGTAGAAAGGCCCTTCGAAACCTTCAGGCGCAAATCCGACCGGACCGCTTGCTCGAATGGTTGCGGAGCAGCCTTATCTTCGACCAGATCCTTTATCTGGGAGTCTCCATCCGGTATGGGGGTGTCCAGCGAAATCGGCTCAGGTTCCATCCCTAGAATCTCAAGCACATCTTGCGCAGAGATCCCGACCTCGCGCGCTATTTCCTCCGGCAATGGCACTCGACCCAATTTTGCAACGAGAGACCGAGCGGTCTTCAAGAGCCTATGTTTCGTTTCGATACGGTGCACCGGAATACGAATCGTATGTCCGGTGTCCATAATGCCACGAGATATGGTCTGACGAATCCACCAGGTTGCGTACGTGGAAAATCGGAACCCCAGTCGATAATCGAATTTTTCGATCGCTCGCATGAGCCCCAAATTACCTTCTTGGACAAGGTCGAGAAAGGACAGCCCGCGATTTAGAAATTTTTTTGCGATGCTAATGACAAGTCGCAGGTTGGCTTCAATAAATTTCTTTCTCGCGCTCTCGACCTTTGCCTCTCCACGGACGATAGCGTTAATCAAGCTTTCGAGCCGATCGCTGGGCAGCCCAACGGTTATCTCAATGTTTCGCATCTTTGCGAGGAGCGAAACACGTTCCTTTTCATCTTTCACGGCTAAAGCTTTTTCGCGGGCGGCGATCATCTGTCCATGAAAATCCTTTAGGTCGTGGATTATTCGATCGATGAGTGACCTTGAAAGCCCCAGTATGCTTAAGGCGTGCGTGATCTCGATGCTTTTCTTGAGCAACCTGCTGGTTAAAGCATCTCTTTCGTGCTGCAACAACGCTTTTACTTTAAGCTCGGCCGTCAGGTCGGTAGACGCCCGGTGCAGACGGCGGAGTTCCGCGATTTGTTTGAAGAAGCTCTTACGCAGGGCCTCGACGGTGGTCGCCGGCTCGCCCACTTCACTCTCCGCCAACAGAGCCTGCAACGGCAAATCGCTAGTCTCCACCTTTTTGGCAAGCTCGAAAACGCGATGTAAAGTGAATGGGAAAGAGAAAACCGCCTCTTGGACCTGGGCTCTTCCGGCTTCGATCTCCTGGGCGAGTTCGACCTCGCCTTCGCGGGTCAAAAGAGGCACAGTGCCCGCGTCGCGAAGATAGAGTAGAACCAAATCATTGCCACTTTCCTCTTCCTTTTCCTCTCCTTCTTCTACAAGCTCTTCCTCTATTCTTTCCTCGGCCTCTGGTGCAGCCTGCTCGGAGCCAAAAAGCTCGTCTGCCTTTTTGAGCAACCCCGGTTGCGCCACCCGATGCGAGGCGACGGAGTCGGGCGACAACATGTGTTGGTATAGCGCCAGCGTGAAAAACATATGGTTCCTGCTTTAAGCTTTCAAACTTAATGGTTTTCGGGAACGCCCATGATTGCTTGATTACGCAATAGCAATGCCACGGGCGATTATTTGTCGGCCCCGAAGCTTAGTGTGCTGACATGGCGTTACTCCATTATGTCACCGCGGAGAGGTCATTTTTTGGATGGGCGCTGGGTCGTTTGGTTTTACCCGGCTATCCCTGTTATATTCAAGGGGGAGAGTCGGTCCGCGAGGAAGACCCGTAAAAACGTGGAGGCGTTATGGCGGGAAAGCCGGAAATTTTACGAGCACTGGAGGGTTTGCCGCAGGATTCTTTGCAGGAAGTAAAGGCTTTCATCGATTCCCTGAAAAAACAGAACGGCAAGAAGACACGACCAAAGGAAAAATGGGATTACGGCCCTCTAGAATGGATTCACCGGGCTCGGGCACAGATCTACAAGGCGGAAAAGAAGCAACCGCTGACAGAGATCAGTCCCCGGCCGTCGCCAGGGGCGGCGGCGCTTGCTCGCCGGCTTAAATTGAAAACGATCCGCGCCGCAGACCTACCTAAGCGGCGAAGCCAGACCGGATGACCGGTCTGAGGGAGATCGGGACAATCCGCCTACTCTTCCCGTCATGAAACTCCCTTTCGTTATTGACAATCAGACTCACATTCTTGCTGACATACTGAAGGGGCTACTGACGGCACATAAAGGCCGCTCCCTGGATGTGGCTACCGCTTACTTTGCGGTGGGTGGGTTTAGGCTAGTCCAGGAAGGCTTGGCGGCACTCGGAAACTTCCGCCTGCTGCGAGGACCTTAACCCGACCGTCTCGACCTGAACGACCGGCATTTGCTACGGGCCAGAGGTATCCATGAACCGCGGTCAAGGAGCGCTGCGCGTCGGGACTTCGGGCTATCATTACGACCACTGGAAAGGTATCTACTATCCCGATGATCTCCCCAAGCGGGAATGGTTTTCATACTACGCCAGGGAATTTGATACAGTCGAGATCAACAACACTTTTTATCGCCTTCCCGAAGCCGAGACCTTCGACGCCTGGCGGCGGCAGGCTCCCGAAGGGTTCTGTTACGCGCTCAAGTTCAGCCGCTACGGCTCGCACATCCTGCGGCTTAAGAAGCCACGAGACACGATCGGAAGGTTCCTTGAGCGCGCCGATAGGCTCGGGGATTTCCTGGGACCGATCCTGGTGCAACTGCCACCCAACTGGAAGGCGGATCCAGAGCGGCTTGCCGCATTCTTGAAATCGGCTCCGAAGGACCACCGCTGGGCGGTCGAGTTTCGCGATCCCCGCTGGCTCTGCGAAGAGGTGTTCACTATCCTGCAGAGCCACAATACCGCTCTGTGCATCCACGACATGATCGACGATCACCCGCGGCGAATTACCGCCGATTGGATTTACTTGCGGTTCCACGGCGACCGCTATAGCGGTTGCTACTCGCATCAGTTGCTTGCCACCCGGGCGGCGGAGATCCAGAAATGCCTGACCGAAGGACTGGATGTATTCACCTATTTCAACAACGACGCGCAGGGATATGCCGTCCAGAACGCAGCCGACCTCAAACGATACGTCACTGCGTGAGAGCCTTAGATCGCTTTCAACAATGGGAAACGCCAGCAGGAAGTTCGTTAGTTTTATGCGCCAAACAATCGATTGGGGCCAGAGTAATTTGCCGAAGGGGCTTCGGTTAGTAGTGGGCGTTGTATTCGTAGCCGTAGGCGTGTTCGGATTCCTTCCGATAGCGGGATTTTGGATGATCCCCATTGGTCTCGGGCTGATTGCATTGGACATCCCACCGTTGCACCGTCGGCTGACACGATGGCTGGCCGAGCACGATCAGGGGGGAAAAAAATAGCCGCGACAGGCTCTCCCGTTACGGAGGAAACATTCCAGGACGATTGTTGCGCCCGCCCGTTTTTACCCTGTCTGCACAGTTCGCCAAAACCCACGCGACTCCGGCGCCGTCGGCTGGCGTAGCGCCGATGGATCATGGGGTGACGCTTATTCATTCGCCCGCAATTCTGCGAAAGAATACAGGTCTTTCTTCCCGAACATGACAAACCATAGCTAACTCGCAAACCAACCCGCTGATCGTGCTTGCTTTCAGGTAACGCCCATATTGGCATTTCGTTTGCGCACATTGGCTAGAGGTTGACCGTGAAGTCAGCTTTCTTGTTGCTGCAAACTTCGCTCAAGAGCAGGCGGAGGGTAATGCAAACCTCACTTTGGTTCCCTCGGTGCACCCGATTTGGTCTTCGAACAGGGAGAGGATCGTCTGTTAAACACCCCGCAAGAAGGGCCTGATGAATATGGAAGAGATCTCTAAAGACAAAAGTGTTGCCGAGCTGACGGGAACGAAACCGGGCGTGCCAATCCTTCCCGGTGCGTTGCCAATTCTACCGTTACGGAATTCCGTGCTTTTCCCTTACACCGTCATGCCTCTTACTATCGGTCGTCCTTCAAGCCTTGAGGCTATTGAAGCCGCCGTGCGCAGGCAACTCCCCATTGGCATTGTTGCGCAAAGAGACCCGGAGGTGGAAGCTCCCCGAAGCGAAGATCTTTACGAGATTGGCACAACCGCAGACGTTATCCGGATGCATCCTGCCCGCGACGGCCAGCGTCAGGTCATCGTCCAGGGGCGCCAACGATTCAAGATTGTTGAAATGCTCCAGACCGAGCCCTACTTAATCGCACGGACCTTGTTGTTCGACGAAAGCGTGCCACGGACGAAGGAGTTCGAAGCGAGAATCATGCACCTGCGCGAGCAAGCCTCCAAAGCCCTCTCCCTCTTGCCGCAGCCCTCGGCTGAATTGAAGTCCATGATTGAGAGCATCGAAGATCCCGCAGTGCTCATCGATATCATCGCACCCACGCTCGATATAGCGCTTGCCGAAAAGCAAGAAATCTTGGCGACCCTCGATATCGAGGCTCGTTTGCGAAAAGTCTCCGGACAACTGACTCGCCAAGTCGAGTTACTCGAACTGAGGCAAAAGATCAGGGCCGAAACAAAAGAATCCGTAGATAAGGCGCAGCGCGAGTATTTTTTGCGCGAACAACTCAAAGCCATAAAGAAGGAACTAGGGGAAGAGGACGGCAAGAACGTCGAGATTGAGGAACTGCGCCAGAAGATCGATGCGCTCAAAGCGCCGCCTGACGTCGAGAAGGAAGCTTTAAGAGAATTATCCCGGCTTGAGCGCATGTCTGAGATGTCCGCTGAACACTCGGTGATCCGGACGTTTCTCGACTGGATCACTGAACTGCCGTGGAGCCTGTTGACCGAAGAGCGGATCGACTTACCCGAGGCGCGGGAGATTCTCGACCTCGACCACCACGACCTGGAAAAAGTTAAAAAGCGCATCGTTGAATTCCTGGCAGTTCGTAAGCTCAACCCGCTGGGGAAAAGCCCCATCCTCTGTTTCGTCGGCCCCCCGGGAGTTGGCAAGACATCGCTTGGCCAAAGCATTGCTCGCGCAATGAACCGCAAGTTCATCCGCCAGAGCCTCGGCGGCATCCACGACGAAGCGGAGATTCGCGGCCATCGGCGTACATACGTTGGCGCCCTTCCCGGGAACATCCTCCAAGGGATTCGCAAGGCCGGCAGTAGAAATCCCGTGTTTATGTTGGATGAGATCGATAAGCTGAGCGCCAGTTTTCACGGTGACCCATCTGCGGCATTGCTCGAGGTGCTCGATCCGGCGCAGAACTCAACCTTCCAGGATCATTATCTTGGAGTTGCTTTCGATTTAAGCCAGGTCTTGTTCATCGCCACGGCTAACGTGCTCGACTCGATTCCGCCGGCGCTGCGCGACCGCATGGAGATCTTAGAACTGCCGGGCTACATCGAAGAAGACAAACTAGCCATCGCTAAAGCTTACCTCGTTCGTCGGCAGATGTCCGAGAATGGGCTCACGCCTGGAGAAATCAACTTTACCGACGAGGCACTCCGCGAACTTATCCGTTCTTACACGCGCGAAGCCGGCGTGCGCCAACTCGAACGCGAGATAGGCTCGGTCTGCCGCGCCGTAGCCACGCGGGTCGCCGAGGGATTCAAAGAGGTAATTACCATAGATGAAGAATTTCTCAGGCGCTGTCTCGGGCCGCCCAAGTTCTTCAATGAGATCGCGCTGCGCACAAGCCTGCCGGGCGTGGCGACCGGTTTGGCCTGGACCCCTTTTGGCGGCGACATCCTGTTTGTCGAAGCGACTAAGATGGCCGGCGACGGAAAGCTATTGTTAACCGGGCAGCTCGGCGATGTGATGAAAGAAAGCGCCCAGGCGGCATTGAGCCTTCTCAAATCGCGTGCCGAAGCTCTTGGCATCGACTCCGATGTGTTTAGAAAAAATGATTTGCACGTCCATCTTCCCGCTGGCGCTATTCCGAAAGATGGACCCAGTGCTGGGATTACGCTCTTCGTCGCCCTCGTTTCGCTGCTCACTCAACGACGCATCAGTAAAGATGTTGCGATGACGGGTGAGATCAGTCTGCGCGGTCTGGTTTTGGCGGTGGGAGGCGTCAAGGAAAAAGTCCTGGCAGCGAAGCGAGCTGGTATCTCTTGCGTTTTGCTCCCCGAGCTCAATCGAAAAGATCTGGATGAAATTCCGCCGCAAGCTCGCAAAGCAATTCGCTTTGAATTCCTGAAATCGGTAGATGAAGCGTTGCAGCTCGCCCTGGAACCAGAAGCCACCGGCAAGGCTTCACCCAGCGAAAGGCTGGCGAGCTAGTGGCAATCCCAACGAAAAGGTAGACGGATCACTGGAGTGAGAACGCGACTGAAAAAGATACGGGGTAACAACAGAACATCACGTCTGGCAATTCATCAGTTGCCGGCGCGACAGCGAGAGAAACGATGAGTTTAGAAATCTTATCGGGCAGCGCCAACAGCGCTCTCGCAGAAAACATTGCGAAGAACCTCGGGGTGCGCTTCGATCAGCGGACGTTGGAGCGATTTCCCGATGGCGAATTGCATATTGAAATCCACGAAAGCATACGCGGTTGTGACGTTTATCTTATTCAGCCGACGTGTCCGCCCGTTGATGAGCACTTCTTCGAACTATTTCTCCTGGCCGATGCCTGCCGGCGCGCGGGAGCGACTCATTTGACAGCGGTGATTCCCTATTTCGGTTATGCGCGACAGGACCGTCGCGCCCATGGTCGCGAACCGGTGAGCACGCGGCTGGTCGCTGACCTGATCGCTGCCAGCTGCATAGAACGCGTGGTCGTAGTAGATTTTCACAGCCACGCCGTAGAAAGCGCGTTTGCGATTCCGGTAGAGCATGTGAGTGCCATCCCGATATTAGCGGACGCCATCCGACCGTCGGTGCACAAAGACGCCGTGGTCGTCTCCCCAGACCTTGGCGCCGTCAAGATGGCGGAACGTTATGCGAAGCTTCTCGATTTGTCGGTCGCGATTATTCACAAAAGCAGAATTAGCGGCGCAGAGGTAACCGTTCAGCGTATCGTCGGCGATGTCCGCGACAGAGAAATAGTTGTCGTTGATGACATGATCACGACTGGCGCAACGATAGAGAAAGCGATCCTGGCTCTGCTCGAAGCCGGATGTTCGTCCTCAGGCATAAAGGTGGTGGCAAGCCACGGCCTATTTGTGGGCAACGCTGTCGATAGGCTAACAAGACTGCCGATCGAAAAGATCTACGTTTCTGACAGTGTGCCGGCGCCTGAACGGTTTCCCCTGCCCATTCAGGTGTCGTCGTTAACCGCGCTCTTGGCGGAAACGATTCAGCGGCTTCATCGCCTGGAATCGCTGGGCGACGTCTTGGCGCACGAATAGTCTGGGCCGTAAGATCCAAGTCCAGAGAGCCTTCAAAGGCTGACAGATTTGCGGTCGCAACATAGCCGATGATGCTCGCAGCAAGTACCTTACGTGAGGAGCCAAGCCGATAAGAATATGACGGGCCATGTGACTCTGTTCTTGTGCGGCGACGTAATGACTGGCCGCGGCATCGATCAAATCCTACCCTACCCGGGAGACCCTACGCTTCACGAGCCATCCATCCGTGACGCAGCTGATTACGTAAAGCTCGCTGAACGATTCACTGGCGCGATACCCCGTCCTTGCCAATTTGATTACATATGGGGCGATGCGCTGAAGCATTTACGGCAAGAAGCGCCGCAGGCAATTATCACAAACTTAGAAACCGCGATCACCCGCAGCGACACGCACTGGCGCAACAAGGACGTTCACTACAAGATGAGTCCAGAGAATATCGGATGACTTACCAGCGCAGGAATCGACTGCTGCGTGCTTGCCAACAATCACATGCTCGACTGGGGAGTTGCGGGACTGGTCGATACGCTCGACACGCTTGATAAGGAAGGAATCAAACATGTTGGTGCGGGGCGCCACCTTCGCGAGGCGGAACAACCTGTAATCTTACGCGCCGGAAAAGAAGCAAGGGTAATCGTGTTTAGCCTCGGCTCGACATCGAGTGGTATTCCAATCGAATGGTCGGCCAACGAGGATCGGCCCGGTCTCAATGTGATTGAGAGCCGATCCGATGACGCGATTCGTTCAATCGCAAGGAAAATCACTGAGGTACAAAAAGAAGGCGATGTTGTCGTCGTCTCGATACACTGGGGAGGGAATTGGGGCTATAAAATTCCTCACTCCCAGAAGAAGCTTGCTCACCGCCTCGTTGACGAAACCGGAGTCGATATCGTACACGGCCATTCTTCGCACCATGTCAAAGCAATCGAAGTCTACAAAGAGCGCCTCATCCTCTATGGCTGCGGTGATTTTCTCAATGATTACGAGGGCATCACCGGCTACGAAAGTTTCCGCGGCGATCTCGGCTTAATGTACTTCGCCGATATCAATCCTTCGACAGGCCAGCTTCTCGCGTTGCGGATGATCCCGACCCAAGTCCGCCGCTTTCGCATCAACCACGCCACTGCAGCTGACTCCAAGTGGCTTGAGGCTCTTCTCAATCGTGAAGGGAAACGCTTCGGCACAGCGGTACAGCGAAGTGCCGAAAACTTCATGACTCTCGTTTGGTCATAAAGCGTTGCAGATCATAAAGTTGAAATTTGTTGCAACAAACACAAGTTCATTGGGCCAGCCACTCGGGAACCAGCACTAGAATCAGCCCCAGCGCCAGCATGACCACCCCGCTAACCAGTTTTAACCAGCGCCCGCCTTTTTCCTGAAGCCTTTGCCGGCTCAATGTTACTATGGCAATGGCGAGCATCAAGCTGTCATCGGCCATGTAGGCCAGGTTATAGAGGGTCAAGTAAGCATAGTACCCCCACGCAGGTAAAGAATAGGCCGTGAGCACCCTCGTGTAGATCACCGGCAGACCGGCGGTGCACAAGAGTTCGACGGTATTCACGAGAATGGCCAGAACAACCACAGCCACGAGCGCGCCAACGAGATTTTCCGCCCGCAGCACGCGCCTCACATGATCGTAGATTTTCGGCTTGACCGCCGCCGGAATCCCCACCGAAGGGCCCCGACCGAAGGCAAAAAAATCCTTAACGTTTAGGATGCCGATTATCGCGGCGATAGCCCCGAGTAGGTTTTGCGTAATACGCGACGCGCCGAGCAGAAAAAACAAATTCAGCCAAGCCGCCATAAACGCGAAATAGGCCAGATCGCTCACGACGACAAACACCCCGCCGATCAAAAACATCTTTCTGCGATCCCGGAGATTGACCAGCATGGACAGAAGAAACAGCAACACCCACATCGCACAAGGATTAAAGCCATCCAAGAGACCAAGGACAATCGTAAAAACCGGCAGCCCCAGCTCGCGCACGTTGAGCTGTCCGAGAAGGGGTACGGTAACGGCACCAGGGGTCGATGCACCATTACCGAAATCACGCTCCGTAGATCGTGGCGCTCGGTCGAGCAACGACTCGATCGCTTTGCCGGTTGTCTCGGCACTCGCAAAGCCAATGATGAGTTGACCACGGAGATAAAACGCTGGGACTCCGAAGGGCTGAATGTTGAACCCGTGCGCGAGCTCAGAAAGCTCTTGAAACGCTTCCGGGTCCTGAGAAATATCTCGCGTGCGAACTCGAATCTCAGGTTGGCGGCGCTGAAGATCTTGCAGAAACCGTTCCGCCGCTGCGCAATAAGGACAACCAGGGCGGACAAAAACTTCTATCTCGGCAGCAGGTGCGGCGGCCACAGCCAATGCCGCAAGGCCGAATCCCCAATAAAGAAGAATCAACCGACACACCCTCTTTGTCATAAGCTGGGACCCGCTTCGCCGCTCATGGTTTGCCGACAGGGATCAAATAGAGCGGCGTTTCTTGTTTGCTCAGATTCAATAGCCGCTTCACTTTGCCGTCGTTGAACGCCCCGACGAGCACAGCGCCGAGACCAAGCGCGACCGCTTGGAGCAGCAAATTCTGCGCCGCATGACCGGCTTCCATATGGGCGTAGCGAATACCGCGATCGCCGTACTTCGAGCTGATCCTTTCATAGACCGCCGATATGGCGAAGATGGCGGCAGCCTGCGTTATCGAAGTTTGGTCGAGAGCCGCGCGGGACAGTTCAAGGCGCATATCGGCCGTCAGCAGCGAAACCAACTCATGGCTGAGGAGATCGTACCTGTAGACGCCGGCCAGCAGACCGTTGACTTTGCCTGCGATAATGTAAAGTTCCAGAGCATAGAGCCCACCGGCGGACGGCGCCGTCCGGTGTGCCTCCGGACCGGTTAAGCCTTGCGCAGCCCAGGCTAATTGTGAAACCTGTGACAACTCCAACGGCTGGGCAGTGAATTCTCTGATCGATCGCCGGGCGCACAGCACTTTCTCTAAGGAAACAGTGCTGTCCAATCGCGCCGCCGGCAATTTGATACTTGTCGCCGGCAATTCCATTTTTTGAGCTACAGTAGCCATAATCAACCTCCGTCCTGTTGCAAGAGTTGAATATTCCCACGACTCGCTTGAAATTTCTGTTCACATAATTCGCACCACTCGCTTCCTTTCCGGTCGGTGTCGCCGAGAGAATTACTAAAGTGCATGACGCAGCGTGGGTTTGCGCAGTGGGACAGGCCGAAGGTGTGCCCGAGCTCATGAACCGCCTCCTTCACGGCGCGCCGGCGAAAGGTTTCTTCGTCGGCGCCCGCCCGCAGACGGTAGAGCGAAATGACCGCGCACCTTCCCGGCGCGTCCGCCATGCCGAAAACGAACTTGAGGTTGTCCGCATAAAG
>JACPFE010000229.1 GCA_016183145.1 Deltaproteobacteria bacterium
GATTTCGCCGTTGACGATGACGGTATCGACGTCGCTTCCGTTTTCGCAGAAGACGAGTTGGCTCGTCACGTCGTTAAGCGGCGTGAAGGCAGAGCTATCCCGGCGTAGCAGAACCAGATCCGCCAGTTTGCCTGGCGCCAGCACGCCGACGTCGAGTCCGAACGCACGGGCGCCGTTGCGGGTGACCATTGCCAGCGCTTGCGCGGGAGTGACCCATTCATTGAAGTCGGTGCCCGCTTGGTTGTGAATCAACGCGGCCAGGCGCAGCGCGTCGAACATGTTCTGCCCGTCGTTGGAGGCGGAGCCGTCCGTACCCAATGCCACGTTCACGCCTGAGGAAAGAAATTGCCTTACCGGCGCCAGGCCACTGCCGATGCGCAGATTGCTCGCCGGATTGTGCACCGGCGTGGCGCCGCTCTGGGCGAACAAGTTGATGTCCGCGGGATCGATCCAGATCGAGTGAGCCAGGGAAAGATTGGACCGTAGTACGCCCAACGAAGCCAAATGCTGCAACAACGAAGTCCCGTAGAGCTGCTTGCCCATCACCGCCTGGGCTTTGGTCTCGGCGAGATGAATATGGATTGGCAGATTTTTCTTGCGCGCGATTTCCGCCGCGCTGGTCAAGAGTTCATCCGTGCAGCGCTGAACCGCCGAAGGGCCCGGACAAGCCGTGGTCAACTTCTCCGGCGCGTGAAAAGTTTCGATGAAAGCTTCGCACTCGTCGAGCCAAGCCTTGGTCGCTTTGGCTTCGCTTTGGCTCATGCGTTTGATCTCGTCGTTGAGTATGGAATCCGTTTCGCCAAGCGGGACGGTTTCTTCGTAGTTCTTATCCGTGATCGTCAGTGAAACGACATGGCGCAGTCCGAGATCGCGCATCGCGTGGATCGCCGCGCCGGCGCCCATGAAGCGGCAGGCCTGGTTGCCGGCAAAGTGATCGAGCACAGTCGTCGCGCCGGCTTTCAGCATCTCCATGCCGCCGAGCAGCGCGCTGGCGTAGAAATCCTCCTCGCGCATATCTCTGAGAGAAGCCCGGTAGTAGGCGCGCCAGATTTCCAGCGGCTTGCTCGGCATCATGCCGCGCACAAGATTGGCCGGCGAGTGGCAGTGCGCGTTGACCATGCCGGGCATGGCGATCATACGCCCTGCTTCGATGGTCCGTTCGAACGGGCCAGGCGATGTCCATTCCGATGGTCCAGTGTAAGATAACCGGTTGCCGTCGATGACGATCGAGCCCTTTTCGATCACGTCGTATTGCTCGTTCATCGTGACGACGACGGCGTTGTGGATGAGAATTTTCACGATGGCCTCATGCACAGGTAAACAGGGACAGGCAACTTTTTCGGGGACTGGCTGCTTTTTGTATTTCAAAAAGCTTCAACCTGAGGCTGATCCGCCAAAGCTTTGTGGCGGAGCCTGTCCCCCCTGTCTCCGAAAAAGTAGCCAGTCCCCTAATCCTGACGGCTTGAACGATTTGAACGTTTTGAACTTTTGAACCTGCGCCGCGCGATCGGTCTTACACGAAGCCCATGGTCCGGCCCCAATTCTCGGGGTCTTTGAGAAAGTCGATGATTTGCTTGTTCTGCTTTTCGTTGAAGTAGTTTCTGGCAAGGCCGGTGTCGAGCACATCGTCCCAGTTGGCAAGCACGTGTAGAACTATATCATTCTTTGCCAAATTGTCGCGCCCCTCATGCTGGTTCAGCCGATCGGAAGCATAGTCGAAAACGCACAGGCAGTGAGTCATCTTGGCGCCCGCGCCACGGATGCCGATGTTGAAGCGCAGCTTGCTCAGACCGTCGGTGATCAAGTCCTCGACCAATAGAACTCGTTTTCCAGCTTCGAGGATACCCTCTATCTGCTTCGTACCGCCGTAACCTTTTGGCTGCTTGCGGATATAGATCATGGGCTTCTTGATAAGATGAGACACGAAGGAAGCGTATGGAATGCCCGCCGTTTCCCCGCCGGCAACGACGTCGATGTTGCCAACGCCGATATCGGTTTCCGCCATCTTCGCCAGCGCGGTCACGATATACTCGCGCTCCGTTGGAAACGAGAGAAGCTTGCGACAATCGATATATACCGGCGAGATGCGTCCGGAGACGAACACGAAGGGCTTGTCCTTGTAAACTTGAATCGACTCGGTTCGAAGCAAAATCTCGGCAACTTTTCTCGATACCTCGCTCATGAGGAAACCCCTCTCTCGATATTTGGTTTGAGTCTCCCATAACATAGCCCGGCTGCGTTGCCAACATTGCGTTAGGGATCAAGATGTTTTCCTGCGGCAAGCTGAACTGATACAATAAAACCTAATGACCTTGATCCCAACTGCATCGCCCCGGGCCAACATCAACCAGCGCCGCCTGATGCGCGATTTGAACGCCATCGGTCGCATCGGCATCGGCGACCACGGCGCGGTGACCCGGCTGGTGTTCTCGATCAAGGAGCTGCGCAGCCGGCAACTGCTGATCCACCTGATGCGTCAGGCGGGATTGAAAATTCACATCGACGCCATCGGCAATATCTTCGGCCGGCTCGACGGGCGCGAGCCAAAGGCACCGGCGGTGTTGTCAGGCTCGCATCTGGACACGGTAATACACGGCGGCAAATACGATGGCCCGGTAGGCGTCATCGGCGCCCTCGAAGCGGTAAGAACCATCAATGAAAATAAAATACCGATTAGCTCGTCCCTCGAAGTGGTTTGCTTCATCGGCGAAGAATCGAGCCGTTTCGGCTTTTCCACGCTCGGCAGCAGCCTCGTCGCCGGAGAAGTGCATCCTAAAGACTTGACGAACGCGGTCGACCCGCAGGGAACCAAACTCGAACATGTGCTCGCCAGTTTGGGCATCACGCGGCGCAACCTGACATCGTTGAAGCGCGCACCGAAAGGCCTGAAAGCGTATCTGGAGCTGCACATCGAGCAAGGGCCGATTCTCGAAGCCAAAAAGAAACGCATCGGCCTGGTGACGTCCATCGCCGCGCCGAGCCGTTTCAAAGTGGTCTTCAGCGGCCGAGCGGATCACTCGGGCACGACACCGATGGAAATGCGCAGGGATGCCCTCGTCGCCTCCGCGCAGCTCATCGAATACGTCGAGAAAGTTTGCCGGAAATTCTCCTCGATGGAAAAAGGGCGGGTGGTCGGCACCGTCGGCGCGATGAAGATCGAGCCGGGGGTGATCAACGCCGTGCCGGGCAAGACCGAGCTGTCCATCGATATTCGCAGCACCACGGCCCGGTCAAAGGACCGCGTGGCGCGCATGGTAAAACGACGCGCCCAGGAGATCGCGAGCGCGCGCGCCATCGGCGTTGAGATCTTGCCCATTCGAGAAGAGGACCCGGTCCCCCTCGACAAACGGCTCTTGCGCGTGACCCAAGAGATCTGCGATCAGAAAGGCATCGAGTACGAGATCATGCCTTCAGGCGCGGGCCACGATGCCATGCAAATGGCCAAGATTACTCCCGCAGGCATGATCTTTATTCCGAGCATGCGCGGCATCAGCCACAACCCCCTCGAGTGGACCGACCCAGAGGATATCGGTCTCGGTAGCCAACTGCTCATGGAAACTATGATTCGAGTCGCCAATGAATAGCGTAAACGGACAAAAGACTTGGGATACCTCCCGCAAAGCATGTCCTGAGCAAAGTCGAAGGGGCGCAAAGACGCGAAGTGACACTCCGTGTCATTTCGACCGAAGGGAGAAATCTATCTCAGATCCCTCGCATTCGCTCGGGATGACGGGCCTCGCCCCGTCACCTTTGCGCCTTAGCGCCTTTGCGGGAAAAAATCTTTGACGCTATCTGGGTTGGAGCGACAATGGCCAAATCAAAGAACAAATCGAAGAAGAAACGCATCTTGAACGCCGCCCAGGTTAAAGTGATCTTCGAGCGGTTTGCTCGCGAGATGGCGAAACAATACGGCAAGCTGGACCAGGTCGTTTTCATCGGCGTCAGGACCCGCGGCCCCTATGTCGCCAAGCGGCTGGCTGAGATCATCAAGAAGCGCCACGGCAATGAGATTCCCGTCGGCGAGATGGATATCACGCTCTATCGGGACGATCTGAATGCGCTGCTTCCCGGCGGCACCATCGATCACACGCGGATTCCGTTCGATATCGCCAACAAGATCGTGGTTCTCTTCGACGATGTTCTGCATACCGGCCGCACGGTGCGCGCCGCCGTCGATCATCTGATCGATCTGGGCCGCCCCCGTATCATTCATCTGGCGGTGATGATCGATCGCGGCGGGCGGGAGTTGCCGGTGGCGGCAAACTACGTCGGCAAGACAATTAGGCTCGGGGCCGCAGGGGAAGTTCAAGTCAAGCTCAAAGAAGTGGACAGAGTGGACGAAGTCGTCGTCGAAAGCTGATTGCTGTTTTTTTCCCTCAGTCCTTCTCTTTCGCTGATCGCTGACTGTTCATTCTCCTCCCTGATACCCACTTCCCATTTTCTGCCTCTTACTGGCTTGCCCGTTGACACAAGCCATGACTATAATAATCGGGAAAGGGAGACATATGAAGATACAGGGAAAGAAACTGTCCGCGTCGCCGGTGCCGGACAAACCTCCAGACTTGGGGCAGATCCTGGCTTGGCTTAAAGCTGAAGGGCTCGTTCGTGACCCGACCTCCGAA
>JACPFE010000213.1 GCA_016183145.1 Deltaproteobacteria bacterium
GATGCTGCGCGACGTCGAGCTGCTGGTTCGTCACGTATGGCACTGGAAAAACGAGTTCCGCCCAGGGAACGATAATCCGGGAATGGCTTCGTATTATACAATGGCGGAAGAAATAACGCCCGGCGGGTCCGTGCCTTTCACTTATATGCAACTTTCACCGCTGCCGTCGCGAGCCGACGGCCAGTTCGAAACGATGGTGTCAGTAGCTGGGTTCACTGAGGTTATTCCGCAGTAGAAAGGAGAGATGAGTCGTGAGAAAGGAACTATTTTGGTTTATCGGCGGAGGGATCGTCTTCTTCCTCCTGTTCATCGCATTCGGTGGTCTCTATACCATCACCACGCCCAACGGGCCGGTGGATAGCGCATATAAGATAAACCGGCTGACCGGCAGAGTGTGGTTAGTCAAAACGTATAGCAAGCAAGTTGGTACGGTCCGCGTGCTTGCTGCCCGTGAAGCAGAGGTAGAAAAGACCAAGCAGTTGAGTGAGTCGGACATGCCGGCGGTCGCGATGGAAGATACGCTTTCGCGCGACCGACGGCGATAAGAGAGGAGAGTATCATGCGTAGGGTCACTTATTTATCCATTGCCCTGCTTTTGGGGCTGGCACTCCTAGGGGGGTGCGCCACTCAGAGCACGAGTGAGATGGTGAACCGGGAAACCGTGCAGTACCCCGCTGACAGGGCCCAGGCACCGGTGGTTGTTGAGCAGCGGACAACGGAGAAAACAGAAACGACCAAGAGTAACGGGCACTCCGGGGGCGTTCTGAGCGGTACGGTTCATGTGGTAGGTGAGGTGCTGGCATTGCCTTTTCGCGCCGTCGCGGGCCTCTTGGGCGTGCTTTTCTAACGCTTCGACCTAACATCAGGAGCGGCAGACCGTGAACCTACCGCCCAAGCGTAGCGAAGAATCTGACCATTCCAGCACCTTGAGGAGTCCAGATTCTTCGGCTTTCGCCTCAGAATGACATTGCGACATAGTCTCCAGGGCGAACGGAGAGTCTGTGGGGAGGTCGTGTATGGAACGCTGCGCCCATCTTGGCCGGATTTATCATCGACGGCTGTCGTCCAGTCTGTTTATTGTATCACTTCTTTTATTCCTCCTCAGTCCTGCGCACCTGATTGACGAGATTGATAAAGCTCGAGCGAAGAACCATCACGAGACGTCCAACATTTATACAGTCCTTAAATCGCACGACATGGAAATGAGCGAGGCCCCTCTATGGAACTTAGCGGGGAGCATCCTGGAAGAAAGCAAAAAACACGCCCTCGATCCCATGCTAGTCCTTGCGATCATACAGGTGGAAAGTCGCTTTAATCATAGAGCCGTGTCGCCGCGAGGAGCACAGGGCCTAATGCAAATTCACCCCGTGGCCGTCATTGCCGTAGCCGAGCGGGAGGAGATTGCCAATTTGCCGAAGAAAAAGAATTTGCAAGATCCCGTCGTTAACGTGAAGATCGGTGTCGCTTATTTAAGCCATCTAAAAAAAATGTTCAACGACGTGAGGCTTGCTTTAACGGCGTACAATTTGGGACCCACGCAGGTTAGAAAGAAGCTAGCGGCGAAAGAAAAGATCCCCTTCGCCTACGCCGGCAAAGTCTTGTCGGCTCAGCGTCTCCTCGAGAAAAGCCGGCAAAGTGAAAAACCCTTTTGGCGAAATGAACAACAAACCGCCAAGACGTAGTTAACGCCTATGTCGCAGCCATAAGAAACGAGAATTTTCAGAGGTAAAACCTCCCGCTCATTTCTTCCTCCTTGTAGGAGAAATTCCTTCAAACGCTTCGTCTAATTCCATCGGCAAAATAAAATTCATTCTAAAATCAACGAGGACATCGGCTCAACGCATCTGGCATGCCGCTTGCGGTGATCATTGTTCGTAAGATCTCCAGATTTCTAAATGCTGGCACTCGAAGAGGAAAGGAAATAGTCATGCAATCTCGTTTAATAAAACCGGGTCTTGTTGCAGTCATTCTCTTGTTCCTGCTGGCTGGGCTCCCCGCAGTGCCAGCTCAAGCTGGCGAGCCGTGGGAGTTTCTCGAGGACTTTGCTCTCGTTCCGGGTGCCGTGAGCCGTGTCGAAGACGGCTACGTTGCTGCCGTGTTTCATAGTTCCGAGAAGGGACTTTTCGCGCTGATCATATTTCCCGGCGTTTGCGGTTCGCAAAGCTGTAACGTGAAAGATCCCGTTGCCTATTTTGTGGTTGATACCAAGGGTCTTCTCGTCAAGCTCCACGTAGAGCCGGGCACGGAGCTTTCGTTGCTAATTGCAGGTTTTCAGAGCGCATAAGTCATAAGATCAGGGGTCGGAGACATTGGAGGCGGCTATGAACTCACTACTTCAGAACGAGACATCGATGATGTTTGGAAGTGCGGCTGGATTACGCTGCCGGGCTAACCGGCAGATTCGCACGCATGCGGGGAATGTGCAGCTTTCCGCCGAAGGGACGATCATTTCCGAGATCGATAATTTAGGCCGTCACCTCATAGAGGTAGACTGGGAGGATGGCGTCCGTGCTTATGTGTTTCCGCATGAGATCGAGATCGTTAGTGACCAGGATGCCGCCGTTGTGTGGCAACGTGAGGGAGAAGATTTCAATTGACCAAGAAAATAGAGATAGGAGGGTTATAAAGATGAAACAGAGATACAATTTGGGTTTCGCAATCGTCCTCACGCTCGTGCTTGCGGCTGGTTGCTCCTCGCCGCTCACTACCAGGGAGCAGGGCGGACTCATCGGCGCAGGCGTAGGGGCAGGAACCGGAGCGATCATCGGCAGCACGGTGGGTCACGCCGCGGTAGGAGCATTGATCGGAGGACCGGTGGGTCTTATTGCCGGAGCGTTAATCGGTGACCAACTCATGGGTCAGGAACAAAGACAGGATGAACAACAGCGACAGATCGATCGGAACCAAGCTGAGGTAGAACGGCTTAGAAGAGAGAATGAACGGCTCAGAGAACAGTCGGAAAGATAACTTTAAAGGTAACCGCTTGCTTGCGCCGGTGATCAA
>JACPFE010000214.1 GCA_016183145.1 Deltaproteobacteria bacterium
CTCTCGTTTATCGAAGAAGCGGCGCGGCCGGATTGCCGGGAATGCGCGGTTTAACGGTCAGCACCGGACAGGGAGCGTGGCGCACGACCTTTTCCGCGACATTGCCGATCAGTAACCGCCTAACGCCGGTCCGGCCATGAGTGGCGAGGACAATGAGATCGCTCATGCAATCCTCCGCCACTTCGAGAATCTTTTCCAGCGGCTCGCCGCTACGAACATGGTAGCGGACCTTGCTCAGGCGCTGTACCTGCTCGCGGCAAAACTGCTTCAGCACGACTTCCCCATGCTCTTCCGTCGTCCGCCTGAACTTGGCGCGTCTTTTGGGCTCGCTTTTGTACGTTTCGAAGAGAGCCGGGTCAACCTGGGTGAGCGCCGACAGGTAGATCTCGTCAAAGGGGTCCTCAATCACGTGCAGCAGGTCGAGCGTGGCGCCGCTCGCTCCTGCCATCTAGACCGCCAGTCGAAGCGCGTCTAAAGAGAAGCCGGACATATCCACCGGGCACAGCATTCGTTTGAAATCGAGACCCATGGTTAACCTCCTTCATCCCTCATACTTCATCCTTTCCTTACGACGCCTTACGATACATATCCTCGATCAAATCCTTGTAACGTTCCACGATCACTTGCCGCCTGGGCTTTAACGTTGGAGTCAGTTCCTCGCTCGCCACCGTGAAGTCGCGGTCGAGAATCAAAAAATCCCTGATCGCCTCGAAGGGCGCGAGTTCTTTATTCGTTCTATGAATGATCTCCCTGACCCGGCCTTGGACCCACGGATGGGAGGCCAGATTCTCGGCCTCTCCGATGGTGATTCCTTCTTTCCCGGCCACCTCGGCGACCCGGCTGCGATCCAGCGTGATCAACGCCAGCAGATGCGGTTGGCCCCGGCCGACGACCAGCGCCTGGTTGACGAGAGGGTCGGCCTTGAGAATATTTTCCAACTTCTGCGGCGCGACTTTTTTGCCACCGGAGGTTACGATCAGATCCTTTTTGCGGTCGATAACCCGCAAAAATCCATCGTTGTCGACCTCTCCGAGATCGCCGGTGTGAAACCACCCGTCGGCATCGATCGCTTCCTCGGTCGCCAGCAAATCGCGGTAGTAGCTTTTGCAGATATGAGGGCCGCGCAGCAGAATCTCGCCGTCGGGCGCGATCTGGCAACTGGTCCCCTCCAATGGCAGCCCCACGGTGCCGAACTTGAAGCGGTCCGGGTGATTGGCGTGGGACACCGTCGAGGTTTCCGTCAGGCCGTAGCCTTCCAGAATGAAAATCCCCAAGGCATGAAAGAACTCGGCGATCTCGCGGGACAGCGGCGCCCCGCCCGAAATCGCCAGGCGCAGACGCCCGCCAAAGGCATTGCGCACGCGCGCGAAAAACAGCCGGTCCGCGCAACGGAACGCCAAAGCCGTGCCCCAGCCGAGCTGCGCTTTTTTCACTTGGAGCCGCTGTTTTCCGACTGATATGGCCCATTCAAAGATTTTTCTGCGCCACGCCCCGCTTCTGCCCATGCGCAACCGGATGCGCGCGTAGGCATTCTCGTAAATGCGTGGGACGGAAAAGATCACCGTGGGCCTGACGCTCTTGAGGTCGCTTGGAAGCGTCTCCACCGAACGCGCAACGCCTAACGTCCATCCCTTGGCCACCGCCATGAAATGCTCCAAGCGGCCGAGCGCGTGAGCGGTGGGAAGAAAATGCAGAGTGACATCGCGCTCCGTCGACGGGATGGCGGCGTCCAGAGCTTGTAGCATAAAAAGGTAGTGAGCGTGGGTCGTCAACACTCCTTTCGGCACGCCGGTGGTTCCCGAAGTGTAAATGATCGTTAGATCATCCTGCGGGCGAAGGGAATCGACGAGAAGTTCGAAGGTCCCTGCATGGCGCTTTTCATAGGCCCGCCCCAGCTCACGCAGGGCATCCAGCGTGATCACTTGCACCGGCCATTCGCACTTGAATGTCGCTTCCGCCGCCTCGAAGACGACGACGGCTTTGAACCGGCTCCACGGCATACGCGCGCTGCCTAACAATTGGAGCCGCTTCCAAGAATCGATAAAGAGTACGGTGGGTTCGGCGTGGTCGATGATGTGCAAGGCCTGGGATGCGGTGCCGGAAGCGTAGATGGGAACGGTCAGCGCTCCGATAGAGATGTCGGCCCAGTCGGCGAGCAGCCACTCGACGCGGTTGTTGGAGAAAATTACGACGCGCTCGCCGCGCTCGACTCCCAGCGAGATCAGTCCGAGGGCGATTTCCCGCACCCGCACGAGCGCGCCGTCCCATGTAAGCGAGCGCCAGTGTGCGCCTTGGGCGTAGCGGTATAGGACCTTCTTGCCGTATCGGTGCGCTTGATGCAGAAACATGGCTGCAAGGCTCGAAAACTGCACGCCGGCTCTTCGATCTGCAGTGATCGCCGCGTCTTTGCGTTGCGAGATAGGTGGCAGCATAGCTCCCCTCTGGGTTGACAACGCAAAGCATATGCCGCGGCTGGACGGCGGCAAGAGGTTGGTCTCGCGGCGCAGACTTGATTAGTTTCAGGAATTATCCAGGGACGTCCCCTTCACAAAGAGATAGAAGAGGAATTTGTCAGTGGTCGGAAATTATTTCGGCTGACACTTGCATTCGTGCGAATGCTTGCGTCGATTTCAACAACAAACCGGCGCTCGACTCTTGCGATCCAAGCGGCACAGCATTTGCTGAACCACCTGCGCGAGAGGGGTGGCTCTCAGACAGTTGCCACCTCACCCCCTAACATTCATCAACCTTCAGTCTTACCAAGGAGGAGCACGGACATGGCTATGCCCGAACACGAGAATCATCCTAACGGTTCACTCTGGGGACTGGTTTTGGCGGCCGGGGACGGCAGCCGTCTGGAGGAATATGTCCGTGAGCTTAAAGGAAGGGCGCTCCCCAAACAGTACGTCAACGTCATCGGACGGCGTTCGATGTTGGAACACACCTTTGACCGGGCAGAGCGGCTCATACCGGCGAGCCGGATCTTGATCATCGTAAGCGAGGATCATTTCGCGCACACCGAAGCGCGAAGACAGATCGCCTCCCGGCCGGCTGGAACCGTCATTGTTCAGCCGGAAAACAAAGAAACCGGGCCGGGAATCTTGCTGCCGTTGATGCATCTTTACAAACGCTGCCCCGAGGCCATCGTGGCGGTATTCCCATCAGACCATTTTATCCTGGAGGAAGATCGCTTCATGGACCATGTCGAGCTCGCGGCGGAGGCCGTGGCACGGACTCCCGAGCGCATCATGCTGCTCGGCACGGACGCGCAATGGCCCGAAACGGAATACGGCTACGTGGTTCCAGCCGATGGCGGGGGACAATTTAGCCTGTGGGGCGCGCGCAAAGTGGCGCACTTCGCGGAGAAGCCGGCGTTGGAGGAGGCGCGCCGGCTCGCCGGCGCCGGAGCGCTATGGAACACGATGATCATGGTGTTTAAAGTGACAACTCTTTTGAGAATGATCGAAACGCTGTTTCCCGAGCTTCACCTGCGCTTCAGCAGCATTCTCGACGTTCTGGGAAGATCAACGGAAAGAGATAAGGTTAAGGAGCTCTATCGCGGCCTTGAGCCGCTAAATTTCTCCAAGGGCATCCTGGAGCGGGTATTGGCTGAGTTTCCCGGTTCGGTCTACGTTCTACCCATGCTGGATGTCCTTTGGAGCGATTGGGGCGCTCCCCATCGGATTGGCAATGCGCTTGAAGCCCTCGGAGTCAATGCGCCGCTCCCGGCGCTACCCCAGCTTGCTTGAGCCGTAGAGGGCAACCGGAAAGGGAGGCGCGACCATGGTTCTGACATATTCGAGGCTATTCGGCTGTACCATTGTCTGGCTCGCGCTTTTTGCCACGCTGTTGGCGTATTCCGCGCGTTCCCAAACCCTGCGCGAGCGGGCCGAAATCGCTTCGCTTCTCGCGATCGAGAAACTCTCGGTGCAGGACGGAGTCGTGGCGGGAGAAATCCACAATCGCTCCCCTCACATGATCCGCGAGGTTCAGTTATTCATCCGCAATACCTGGTTATGGGACGACGAATTCAAACCCGGAAAGGATGACCCGGGAACGTCGATCTATTACACATTGCCAAAAGAGATACCCGCCGGAGGCCGTCTGCCATTCACCTATTCACCATCGCCGCCCTTGCCGAAAGCATCCGGCGGCCGCTTTGAAACCACGGTCGCCATCGCGCGATTCGCGGAAGTCATCCCGCAAACGAAATAAATGCGGCGGCCTATCCCATAGGCGGAATCCGTAACCCGACTCAAGGAATCGTTTACTTCTGCCTGCGGCATTGGAATCCGCCGCGCCCTTCACTCTTCCTGAATTAGATAATGGTCACTGATATGCGCCAGGATTTCCATCCGGTCCGGGGTGGCGCCGGCCGGCGTGGTTCGCTCCAGTTTGCGTAGTCCCCTGGCCAACTGTTGATCTCCCAACACATCGTTCACCCAGCGGGAAAAGTCGCCGGCGCCGAGGTGGTGCCGCAGCGAAGCCAACGGGGCCTCATGTACCGCCTGATAGAATTCCCTCATATTACGGGCAACCATCGGGACATCGGTATCTACGAAGCGAAAAGCCTTGTCTTCCGACAAGCGGGTGTCCGCGTACTTGCGGAAGTGATGCGCGTGGCGCGTCACGCGCTCCGCGGGCTCGAAGACGCGCCAGGGATTGACCGCGTCGCCGGTCAGCAAGAGGCCGGCTCTGGGGAAAACGACGCTGTCCAGCGCCGCGTGGGCCGCCAGCCCGCGCGGGCCGTGAGCCTGCAAAACTTTGGTTATAAAGTAGCGTTCTTCCTCTACCCGGGTCATCGCAATGATATGCGCGCCGATCGCCTCGTAAACATCGCTTGGAAGCAAGCTGGGGCGGTAAGTGACCAGACAAAAATTTCCGGTTCGGCTCGCGAGATATTTTAGGCAAGGGCTGGAGGGTTGAAAAAAATAATGAGCTTCGTCGATCAACACCCAATTGGGAATACCCGTGGCTTGGCGCTCGTCTTGGAGCGCAGCGAGCAATTGATCCACATAGACCAACTGCTCTCGCGGTGCCAAGGAGGTTAAACCGAAGACGATGCTCAGGGGCTCGGTGACCAGCAGTTGCGCGGCCGCTTGAGGCGGCGGCAAAGCCAATTCGAGACCCAGGGTAATGATCTTCGACCTCTGCCCCATCTGCGCGTAATCGCCCTCTGGATCGATGATGCAAATTCGATGTCCTTGCTCAACGAGCTGTTCGGCGAGCAGCCCGGCGATCCAGGATTTGCCGGAGCGCGGGTCGCCGCTGACGACGATGTTGATGCCTGATGTCGGCAGCGCTACTTCGTCTCCGTCCGATGTGCTACCCACCCTCACCTTGCGCCGGGCCGGCGTTGGCGCGAATCCCCCCTGCTTCAGCATTTTGCGGATGTAGAGAGCGACGCCGGCACCGCCAAGTTGGGTCAGTCGCTCGTCCGCCAGCGCCGACACGGCAGGCACCGCGCCGCGCGCGGCCACCGCAACCTCCGCCTCCGTCATCATGGGAATATCATTTTCCGCATCGCCGAAGGCGACGAGATTGCGTTCGGAGCGGCCCAGCTCGTCCAGCGCGCGGTGAATGCCGACCGCTTTATTGATGCCGCTGGGCAGCAGCATTACGGCGCCGCGATTGAACACCATCTGCCCATCGATCCCAAGGCTCCTTATCAGATCGAGCAGTTTGCCCGCGTGTTGCTCCCATGTGCCGACGACAACCGCCCCGGTGTGAAAAGGCACGCCGTGAGCGCGCAACTCTCCTAAAAAATGCTCCGGCGGCGGCTGGCCGAGCTGAATCGTCCGGCCGAGATCGCAAAGGTAAATGACGGCGCCGTTCTCCGCGACGACCGCGTCAAACGGCGAAATCTCCTGGCAGGCGTGTTGGACGTCTTCCAGCACACGGCCGGTAACCAAAAGAGTCCTCATACCCTGCGCCCGCGCTTCCCCAAGCGCGGCGTAAAGCTCGGGGGCAGGTTTGCCGTCTGTCGCCCCGGTGCCGTCGAAGTCGCAGGCGATCACTCGGCAATACACGGTTCACCTGTCTTCGCTGCTCGGCCCGCTATGCCGCTTTCCTTATTTTCTCTGCCACCAGCCGGGCGAGCTGGGGTTTTACCAACCGCGCGAAGTCTACGTACTTCAGCCGGACCGTCTGCGTGTGGTTGCCGGCGTTGAAATAGATATACTCGTCCTGCTCCAGCGCCGGGTCGACGTAAACCTTGAGGCCGAAGAGGTTGCCGAACGGCGGCATCGCGCCGATCTCACAGTCGGGAAAGCGCGAGATGAACTCATCTTCAGTGGCGAGCCGCGCCTTGTTGGCGCCCAGGCTCGCTCTAACCAGGTCCAGGCTGACCTTGCGGCTGCCGGGGATCACCCCCATCACTAGCGCGCCATCCACCTCGAGCATGACGACCTTCGCCATCTCCTTGCCCGAGAAATGCTGCCTTGCGGCAATTTCTTGCGCCGTGTAGGCCAGCGCATGATTGTAAACCTCGTAGCTGACCTTCGCCTCGTCAAGCGCCTCTTTGAGTTTCTTTAAAATCGGCATAACTCCCTCCTTATGAACTTTCATCGTTCAGGGTTCGATCTGTTTCTCAAGAACCGTTTCACTCTCAAACCGTTTGATTTCCATTCGCGCTCTCGATACACACTATTGCGCAAAATGCATGCCGTGGCGACCACAAAACACTCGGCGCGTTTCCACCGCATAATCCCTCGCACGGCGCGCGTGAGCTTTTATGATGCGGCTGAATCTTTTCACCGCTGCAAAGACC
>JACPFE010000233.1 GCA_016183145.1 Deltaproteobacteria bacterium
TGTCCACCTTTGACCCGCGTGATCGAAGCCATCGACAGGTCATCCTCCCCAGCCTGCAGTGCCAAGCTCGTGCTTGGTTAATCAGTGGTGGTGACGAGTTTTTAATCGAGCAGGGCGTTGCCTCCGAGCCTTTCCCCTTGACGGGGAAAGGTTGGATAGGGGTGCCGTTACTAAGATTCAAGCACCCTCACCTCATTCCTCTCCCGTCAAGGGAGAGGAAGTGAAGAGCGCCGAGTTTTCTTACCGGCGTGAGGCGGAGTTTTTCGAACGAGACGCTGCTGGCCAACGTGCCTTTTGTTGCTTGCCTTTAGCCAATCTTGGCGAGCGGCCGCACCGATGGGATTGTATCGGCGGTGAGGGGTTCGACGGCCGACTCAGGCACCGTTATCACGGCGATGGTTTCTCCCACCGCGTTGAAAACTTCAAGGGCATAGCCATCCTCTCCAACTTTGGCCGGTAAGTGTTCCACGATGGTTGCGACATCACCTTTACGAAGCCCATGCTCAGGAATGTCAACCCGAAGGGCTACGCGCTTGAAGAGATCTATCTTCATGTATTCGCCTCTTTGTCGGGGATCAACGTTACGAACCTCGTTTCACCATTTTTGTTGAGCCGAATCCAGATGGTGTTAACATTCAGGATGCGACCATTTGGCCCCGCCAAGGATCCCTTGATCTGATACATGTCACCATACTCAGTCGTGCGAAGCAACTCAGCCTCATTATCTTCCAGGATGTGACGCAAGTCCTCTGCCAATTTCTCCCAGTTCTCCAAATTATAGCCAGCCAACGCCAAGAACCCGGACTTGTCGTCCTCGAATCTCAGGGCAAGAAGATACTCGGTTAGCTTTCGCTCGCTGATGATCGAGTCCAGTGGAAGCTTCATGGCGAGTCGGTTTTCTGCTTCAGTCCGTCAACTCCAGCAGCACGCCGTCCGGGTCGGCCAGCGGGTGCTTGCAGAGCTTGCAGCCTTCGAGATTCTTCTGGCGCTGCGGGCCGTCGCGGCCGATGGCGATCTTGCGTGCCGCCGACGCCGGCGCGGATTCGGCGAGGGCCTCGATGTCTTTGGTTGTCTGCTCGATGCTCTCGACCTTAAAACCAAAGTGATCGAGCCCGGCCATCATGCCGCGGTGCGTCACCATGTTCCAAGGCCGGAGCGCGATGCAAACTTTGCCGTCGGAAACGTAGAAGCTGCCTTCGTCCGAAAGTCTTTGGTCGACTTTCAGCTCAAAGACTCTCTCGTAGAACTCGGCTAAGTAGCCGGGACGCGCGGTGCGGATGCAAAGGTGATTGATCCAGCGCGGCTGCTCCCAACCAAACTCGACATAGCCTTCGCGCACGTTGGCCATGCCCTTTTGCGACAGGTCGAACTGATTGCCGTCGGGATCGTGCGACCGAAGACCCGCGAAAGGCACATGCTCCTGGCTTTGGGCAACGAAAATGTCCGGATAGCTTTGTTTAAGGCGGTCGCGCGCCTTTTGTACGTCTTCGACGGCGAAACCGAAGTGATCGAGCCCGGCGATAAAACCCGGTTGCCGCTGGAGGAGGGCGAGGCCGATCACCCCATCGCTATAGTGCCCCCGTTCCTTGTCGTAGTTGCCGTTTTGGTCGGTCATGCCGTTGGTGATTTTTCTCATGCCGAAGACATTTTTGTAAAAGGCGGCCATGCGGAAGTGATCGTCCGTGTGAATAGCGATGTGGCGGATCGTTGTAAAGGACATCGTCGGTTACTCCTTTTGAAGAAGGATTGTTCTCAAAGTTGAGCGCGCCTGTCAATAGCGCGCAATGCGCGGTGCCGCAGACGGCGGTTTCGAGTTCCAGGTTCCTGGTTTCGGGTTGGTCAGGAAACTCGGGACTCGGAACCCGGAACTGTTTGAAACCTTGACTTCCGGTGGGCAAGCAGGTTAGTTGCGGGAATATCGACTATGACGATCCGTTCCTTCGAATTGCTCCAGCCGCGCTCGTTGCCTGAGGCCGTTGAGATGCTCAGAGAGCATGGCGATGACGCTCGGCCCCTCGGCGGCGGCACGACGCTGGTTATTCTCATGAAGCAGCGGGCGGTTCATTATCCATTCTTAGTTGACTTGCAGACGATTCCGGGACTGAACGGGATCGGGCAAGAAAGCGACGGCCTGCGCATTGGCGCGCTGGCTTCCCATCGGATGGTGGAGCTTTCTCCTGTGGTTCGCCGGTTGCTTCCGGTCGTGGCTGAGGCTTTCGGTCACATCGGCAACGTGCGCGTGCGTGAGACGGCGTCGGTGGGCGGCAATTTAGCGCATGCGGACTATCGGCTCGATCCGCCGCCGCCGTTACTTGTCTTGGGCGCCGATATCGGCGCCGTCGGTCCCAACGGCTCGCGCAGGATTTCACTCAAGAATTTTTTCCGCGGTATGTACGAGACCGCGCTGGAGCCTAGTGAGATTCTCGTCGACGTAAAGATTCCCGCGCCGCCGGCGGACAGCAAAGCGGTGTACCTGCGCTACAGTACTCTTTCGGCCAATGATTGGCCCTGCCTGGGCGTCGCTGCGTTGCTCACCAAAGAAAACGGCCGGTGCAAGGAATTGAGACTGGCGCTTGGCGGCGTGGCGCCGACGCCTTTGTTGATTGACGGTCTTGAGTTCACGCGGGACCAGTCGCTCGACGATGGAGTCGTCGATAAAGTTTTGCAGAAGGTCGAAGAACAGATTTCGCCTTCCTCCGACCTGCGCGGCTCGGAGTGGTACAAGCGGCGGATGGCGCGCCTGTTCGTGCAAAAGGCGATCGCGCAGCTCAATGGCGACCAGGGATAAGGACATGGCAGACTTGTCAGTCGTTGGACAATCGGTTTACCGAACCGACGCCAATCCGAAAGTCACCGGTAGGGCATTGCATGTAGGGAACATCGAGATGCCGGGCATGCTTCACGTCGCCGTGCTGCGCAGCCCCTATGCGCACGCCCGTATCAAACGGATCGACAAAGCGAAGGCCGAGGCGCTCAGCGGCGTCGCGGTCGTCTTGACTGGCGCGGAGATCGCGAAGATGCCGGGCGTGGATGCGCATTTCGGTCCGGCGTTTCGCGACCAGCCGATTCTCGCCGTGGAAAAAGTTTGCTACGCCGGCGATCCCGTGGTCGCGGTGGCGGCGGTTGACCGCCGCACGGCCGAGGATGCTCTCCAGCTCGTCGAGGTCGATTATGAGCAGTTGCCGGCGGTTTTCGATGTGCTCGAAGCCGTCAAATCGGATTCGCCGTTCGTGCATGAACAACATAGACCGGCCAAGGCCTTCGCCGATCTTGCTCATGTGAAGGCGGGGCGGCAATCAAACATCTGCTACCACTTCAAGCTTCGCACCGGCGATGTCGATAAGGCATTCGCCGAGGCGGATCGAGTGTTCGAAGATACGTTCAGCTCGCCGCCGGCACAGCATGTGCCGATGGAGCCGCACGTGACTTTGGTTTACCTGGACGAGCACGCGCGCCTCAACGTCTGGACCTCGAGTCAGTCGCCCTCTTACGTGCGCACCGAGCTTTCCGCCACCTTCGGCATACCGATGAACCGCATTCGCGTGCGCGTTCCATATATCGGCGGCGGCTACGGCGCCAAGCTCTACGCGAAGCTCGAGCCGCTGGCGACGGTGCTCGCCTTGATTACGAGAAAGCCGGTGCGTTACGCGCTCACGCGCGAAGAGGAATTCTTAACTATCACCAAGCATGGGGTCGTGACTAAAATTAAAACCGCGGTCAAAAATGGCGCGATCACGGCGCGCAAGTGCGAAGTCTACTGGGACACCGGCGCCTATGCGGAGATCGGGCCGCGCATTGGCCATAAGTCGGGTTACACCTCGGCGGGCCCGTACCGGATTCCCAACGTGTGGATCGATTCCTACTGTGTTTATACCAATCGCGTCCCGGCGGGAGCGTTTCGCGGCTTCGGCGTGCCCCAGGTGATCTGGGCCTACGACTCGCAGACGGATTTGATCGCGCGCGCGCTCGGCGCGGACCCGGTGGAGTTTCGTTTGAAGCCTGCTTTGGAAGAGGGCGAGCCTTTCGCCACCGGCACGCTGGTGCACTCGTTCGGTATCAAAGAAGCGATTCGGCAGGCGGCGCAGGCGATTGACTGGACAAAGCCAAGGGCGGTTCAAGCCGGCACGAAGCGCCGCGGCAAAGGGATTGCGGCGGGCGTGAAGGCGGTGCTGACGCCGTCGATTTCCGGTGCCATCGTTATTCTAAACGCCGACGGCACGGCGAATGTGCTGAGCAGCACCGTGGAGATGGGCCAGGGCTCGGAGACGACATTGGGGCAGATCGTCGCGGAAGAATTGGGACTCTCGGTAGGTCAGGTTCACATCGTGCAGCCCGATACCGACGTGACACCGTACGACACGATCACCGCCGGCAGCCGATCGACGTACCACATGGGCAATGCCGTGCGTATGGCTGCGGCCAAAGTCAAGGCGGCGTTGTGCGAGGTCGTAGCGGCGAAGCTGGAAGTCGCTCCGGACGATTTGCTCGCGCGCAACGGACGGGTATGTGTGCGCGGCATGGAAGAGCGCGGCATGACGATCGGCGAAATCTTTTTGGCCAAGTTCGGCAGTCTGGGCACCACGCTAGCCGCGGAGGCCGTGTGTCAACCGACCGCCGCCCACATGGACCCGGAAACCGGCCAGTCGGAAGCTAGCCGCGGAGGCGGTATGTCAACCGACCGCCGCCCACATGGACCCGGAAACCGGCCAGTCGGAAAAATGCACGGAGTACTGGTTTCCTTCGGCCACCGCCGTGGAAGTCGAGGTCGATACCGCAACCGGGCGCGTCGAAGTTCTGCAACTCATCAGCGTCGGCGACACCGGCACGGCGATCAATCCGAAACACTGTGAACAACAGCTCCTCTGCGCCGCAGTGATGCATCTCGGCTTGACGCTCTTCGAAGAGATGGTATTCGAAGACGGCCAGCTCGTTAACGGCTCGCTGCTGGACTACCAGGTCGCCACCATCAAGGACATGCCGCGCTCGTTCCGCTCCGTCGTCGTCGAAGTGCCGCACGCAGACGGGCCATTCGGCGCGAAAGGAGCGGGGGAGACCGGCGCGCTGACGGTCGCGCCGGCGGTGGCAAACGCCATCGAGGATGCCGTCGGCGTGCGGATTCGCGACTTGCCGATTACGCCGGAGAAGGTTCTGCGCGCGTTAGCCGAAAAAGATGGCGCGACGCTTCCGAGAGATTCATCTTTATGAAACGGGAAATTACGTTAAACATCAACGACCGGGACGAGACTCTTGTCGTCGACGATGCCGAAACCTTGCTGGAGGTGTTGCGCGACCGCCTTAAGCTCTGGAGTGTGCGCGAAAGCTGCGGCGTCGGCGCCTGCGGCAGTTGCACGGTGTTGCTCGATGGACGGCCGGTGAGCGCCTGTCTTTTACTTGCGGTTCGTTCCACGGGCCGAGACATTACCACCCTCGAAGGTCTTGGCGACGGTCAGTTGCTGCACCCGATTCAGGAAGCCTTCGTGAGCGAGCGCGCTTTGCAATGCGCCTATTGCACTCCCGGATTCGTGCTCTCGGTCAAAGCGCTGCTGGACGAAATTCCAAACCCTTCCGACGATGAGATCCGCGAATATCTTTCCGGCAATCTATGCCGCTGCGCGGGTTACGCCGATATCCTCCGCGCCGTGCATCTCGCCCGGGAAAAAATATCTCGCGCGCCGGTCAAGCCCGAATGACCACGGGCGCTGCTGGACTCGGTTTGGCAGTTTTATAAACATTTCATCTTAAAGTTCCTTGATCTTTACAATTTTGTCCTGAAACGGATCGCTTTGTCCGCCCGCCGCGATGGCGCGCTGATGGATTCGACTCCCGGCTGCTTCCCTGGACGAGAATTCCTCGAAAAATCCGATACTTGATCCGATGCGGCAAAAAGCTGCCGTGGCATACAATATGCAGAAATGCCCATTTGACCGGATGATTCTATGCAGGTCAGAGATGATTGAGCGTGATGAGCGAGACACAAACCATCGATAACCAGCAGCCATCGGCCGGCCTTGACAGTCTGGATGGACTGTTCGAGGCGGCGAAAAAAACGACGGTGATTCAGCTTCGCTGGCCGCTGGTGATTCTCTGTTCGTACCTGCTGCTTTATTCTCCGGGTTCTTGGCTGACGCTCAACCAGATCCAGTTCGTGGTCGTTTTCTATTTGCTCACGAACGCAACCCTTTACTTCGTCGGCAATAAATTTTTTGACGCACCCCATTTCTACGGCCCGCTCCTGCTTTTCGATGCGGTATTCTTGGCCGTGGCGCTGGGGCTCAGCGGGGGCGCTACGCCCGACTTCTATATTGCCTGTTTTTTTACGCTGGTTCTCAGCTGCATCTGCAACGACTTGCGCGGCCTGCTGATCGTGACGCTGCTGGCGCCGCTGATTTATGCGTACAGCGTTTTCAATTCGGCGGCGGCCAATGATCCCAGCGTCTATCTGCGCGTGCTTTTTCCGTTGGTGATTTCTCTCTTCTACGGTTACTTCGCGCAGGTCGAGCGCATAAAACGCTTGGCGCGGGAGAATGAGGAGCAAGCCAAACGGGAACGCGGCAGCGCCGAAGAAATTCGGCGACAGCGCGAACGGCTCGAGGCGCTTCACGCAGTCAACGTCGCGGTTAGCTCGACGATCATCGATCGCACAAAAGTCCTCGACGCCTTCCTTGAAAAAGTGTCGACTTACTTCTCGTTCGGAGCGGCCATCGTACGGTTGCGCAATCGCGAGACCGGTAGTTTTGCGACGGCCGCCGCCAAGGGAATTCAATCGAGCGCGCTTGAGGGCTCGGCCAGTCCGATCGCTTGGGCCGATCGAGCGGCGAAACGTCAAACGCCGCTGGTGATTCACAACGTCTTCGAGGAGTGCGGCGCCGAAAACTTGCAGTGGTGGCGCGATCAAGGGCTGGCCTCGTTTCTGAGCATACCCCTGGTCGCGAACGGGGAACGGCTCGGGAGCTTAGCTTTCTTGATGCGGGAAGTGCCTGATTTTACCGCGGAAGAGATTGAGTGTCTCTCCACTATGGCCGGGCAGGTGGCTCTGGCTATGCGCCACGCCGAGCTGTTCGAACGGATTCAACAGCAGGCGAACGACTTGCGACTTGTGAACCAAGTCAAGGACGAGTTTCTCGGGATCGTGTCCCATGAACTCAAAACGCCGTTGAACGTGATCTCCGGCTACATCAATATTTTGGTCGAAGGCATTCTCGGAGAATTGAGCCCGATCCAGGGGAAAGCGCTGCAGACGATCATGAGGCAGACCAAGGAGCTCAACGGTCTGATCAACCGCGTGCTACAGGTGTGCGCCTTGGAAACGGAAACCCCGCGGGCGGATTCGCACAAAATCAATTTTTGGGAATTTCTCTATGAGTTAAAGTCAATGTACGAAGACGCGCCGTCGAACGATGTAAGGCTCAATTGGGAATTTTCGTCGGACCTCCCAACGCTCTATAGCGACCGGGGAAAACTCAAGCACATCGTGGAAAATCTCATCAACAATGCCCTTAAATTTACCGATGTGGGCAGCGTCACCGTTTCCGCGCGTTACCTGCCGGACGATAAAATGATGGAATTCAAGATCGCGGATACCGGCATCGGCATAGCGAAAGAGCAATTGCCCACTATCTTTGACAGGTTTCATCAGGTGGACAGTTCAGGCACGCGGGCATATGGCGGAATGGGCCTGGGACTTTACATCGTGAAAAAATACACTGAGCTATTGGGCGCCACGATCCATGTAGAAAGTAAACTCGGGCAAGGCTCGACATTCGTGCTGCAAGTTCCCTGTCGGCCGGATATGCCCGTGGCTCCACGCCCAGAGGAGCCGTTTGCACTTCCCGTCCAAGCGGCCGGCGATGGCCCCTTATCGGCCGCCTTTCCAATTCCCGATTAGACATCACCTAAGGCTCTTCTTTGGCGCCTTCGCATGTAAGCGTCGCGAGCGAATAGTGACGCGAGAAGTGCCAGTCGCCCGGTTCCTACCCGGTGTTAATCGGGGCTCACAGCGAGCGCTATTTCCCCAATGGAGGGCGATGTGGTAAGAATCGTAGCGGTTGCGAATTTAACAGTTCGGAGGCGCTGACGATGGCAGAGATCGTTATGGTGTTTGATTGCGACGGGCATATCATCGAGTCGATACCGGAGATGGTGCCGTTCTTGGATCCGGTGGACCGTGAGATCGCGCTCAATCCCTCGCGAAACCGCCAGGGAGTTTTTGCCGGTTTGGACGCCATTCACTATCCGCGCAATGTGCGGAAGACCGGAGAGGTGGAGGCGCCGCGCCGCCCGCGCGTCGATGCCAGCGATCACCGCAAGGGCTCGGGGGAGGACTGGGTTGCGTTCTTGGAAAAGGCCGGGGTATCCGAAGCGGTGCTGTTTCCCTCCGAGGGGCTTTCGGTAGGCTTTTTTCAGCAGGCGGACTACGCCGTGCGCGTGTGCCGCGCGTTTAATAATTATGTCTCAGAACGTTACCGCAAAGTCGACAAGCGGCTTTATCCGATGGGCCTGATCGCCATGCAGGACGTCAAAGAGGCGGTAAAAGAGCTGCGCCGCTTGGTCGTGGATCTTAAGTTTCCCGGGGCGATGTTGCCGTCGCGCGGCTTGCCGCTGCACTTGGGCCATGACTATTACTGGCCGGTTTATGAGGAAGCCGCGAATCTCGGCTGCGCGCTCGGCATTCACGGCGGCTCCAGCCTTGGCCTGGGCGCGGATACTTTTACGGAGGCGTGGGCCGCGCGTGTCTTGCGTCATCCGGTTCCGCTAGCGCTAGAGTTTGTTTCCTTGGTCCATCACGGAGTTTTTGACCGCTACAAAGATCTGCGCATCGGTTTTTTCGAAGGCGGTTGCGCATGGCTCTTATTGTTGAAAGACCGCATGGACCGAGATGAAAACATCTATACGACGAGCACCGGCCATTGCCGCAGCCTCAATGACTATCTTGCAAGCGGCCAAGTGCTTGTCGGTTGCGAAGGCAACGAGTGGATTTTGCCGTATGTGATCAAACAATGCGGCGCGGAAGCTTTTTCCTATGCTTCGGACTACCCGCATGAAGTCGATCTGGTGGCCGCCAAGCAAATGATTCATGAAACCATCGAAAGGCCGGACTTGACGCACGCAGAGAAGACGGCGGTGCTCGGCGAGAACGCGAAACGGTTTTTCCGAATCTAAATCACAGGGGGCATGAAGGTTCACCGCGGAGGCGCTGAGGGCGCAGAGAAATGAGTTCTTGATTGCGGAATACTCCGAACTCTGCGATCTCCGTGCCTCTGTGGTGAAATAATGAGTGGTGCTTTGGTTGCGCCGGTTTTGAGGGGTTGATCTGTTCCCATCACTGCGGGGAGGTTGGGAAAATCAGCGATTTAATCACGACCGGAACCGAACCAGAAGACGGGATCAGCGCCCCGAT
>JACPFE010000234.1 GCA_016183145.1 Deltaproteobacteria bacterium
AAGCCTGACAGCTCCTGCAACTTGGAAAGCATCTCTTTGTAATTGAACGCGTTGGGGCCGATGCCGTACTCCATGTCCCAGATGAGCAATGCGCTCCGCGCCGGGTCGACGATTTCCGCCAGCGTGCCGGGGATTTTTTTGACTCCTATTTCAAACATAATTCACCTCAGGTGTAAGCTGTAGGGACGACCGGCCGGTCGCTCCTATTTCGAGAACCGTGGCAGAAAATCTTCCAATCGAACCTTTCGCATGACCTCGTCGGGTACCCGCAGCTCCGGTGCAAAGCCGTCGAGCGGCTTGGTCGCGTCCAGGCCCATCTTGGTGTTGACGCCGCCTGGGCCAGCGGAGGGATCGAGCTCGCTGCCCTGGGCGTTGGCGATGACGACTAGACCCTTGTCGGCTTGAAAGCGGTTCGACACCGCCCAGAGAACCTGCTCCTCGTCAAAGACATCGATATCCTCATCGACGATAACGACATGCTTGAGCAGCATGTCCGCAGCGAAGGCGGCGCAGATGGCGTTTTTCGCCTGGCCCGGCGCGCGCTTGGCGATCGAGATATAGGCGTGGAAACGGCAGTTGCCGGACACCGGCATGCAAACGTTTTTCACCGTCGGCACGGTTTGGCGAACGGCTTTGATGAGCGCCGCTTCGCGCGGCACCGCGCCCATCAGCTTATGCTCCGTGTAGCCCGCGTGGACGTCCTGAAAAATATAGTTCTTACGGTGCGTGATCGCGCTGACTTCGATTACCTGGCGCTCATCTTGAGATACGGCGTGGCCGGTGAACTCGCCGAAGGGCCCCTCGGTGCGCCGGACATGGGGAAGAATTTGTCCCTCAATGATCATCTCCGCGTCGGCGGGCACCGGGATCGGCACCGTCCGCGCCTTGACCAACTGCAACGGCTCGCCCATCATGCCGCCGATGACCGCGTACTCGTCTTCCGTCGCTGGCGTGAACGCCTGCGCGCCCAAAGAGAAAAGCGGATGAACGCCGATCACGATGGCAATGGGCAGCGGCTGGTTGCGCCGCTCCAGTTTGTCGTGCAGCGTCCAGAGATGCCGCCCGACGGCCATGAAGATGCGCAGCTCCCGTTTGCCCGCCATCATCAGCCGGTTGTAACTCGTGTTACGGACTCCGGTATCGGGATCGACGGCAACGACGATGCCGGCGGTGATATAAGGTGCCGCATTGACGTCGTAATGCGTGAGGATTGGTATATTGCTAAGGTCTACTTCGTCACCAGTTTGAATCACTTCGTGCACCGGCGCGTTGGTCATCTCAACCGGCGGGATCGGCTTTGCTTGTCGTTCGCTGAATTTCCTTGCGAGGTCTTCCGGCTCGCATTCGAGCGCCACCGCCATCAAGCGCCGGCTCGCCTGGGCGTTGATGACCACCGGAGCATCACTTCCCTGGACCCTCTCACAGAAGAGCAGCGGGAACCGCTTCTTTTTCTCCAACTGAGTGAGCAGCGCGGTGATCTCGTAGCGCGCGGAGATAGGTTGACTGACGCGCGCGACCTCGTCGGGCGACCGGGCTTCCAGTTCGGCGATAAAACTTCGGAGGTCTTTAGTCATGGATGAGCCGCTCGAATTCTGAGAGTGATTTAAGCGAATGGGCCGGCTTCGCGATTATAGTCCGTACAGTGCGCGCGGGTTGTCGTCCAAAATCTTTTTCTTGATCGGATCGGCCACTGAATCATTGGCGCGAAAGATATCGATGGCGTCGACTTCGCTGGAGGCGTCGGTGTGGCCGTAGTCGGTGCCGATGACTAGATTGTCTTCGCCGGCATACCTCAGAATAAAATCAAAGTCGTCGTTGGTTTCCGTGGTGACGTATATCCTGAACTCCTTGAGCGGCAATTCCGGAAATCCCTTTGTTCCCGACCGGCGCGTCGCTTCTTTCACCACCCACGGCACCCATTGCGCCGACGCCTCGACGAATGCCCAGCGCAGCTTGGGGAAGTGCTTGGGCACCTCGCTCATCATCAAAGACAGGCAGGTGATCACGGTGGGAATACGGAATTGCGCAAAGCCGCCCATCCTGTCGTAGCGCGGCTTGAATTGATCCAAGAGCTGCGGGCTGCCGTTGGCAATGTGGACGGCGACGGCCATATCCAGGCGCGTCGCTTCTTCGTAGATCGGGTAGAAATAGGGATCGACGAGGTGCTTGTCGTCTTCGAACGGACGCAGGCTCACCGCCACGGCGCCGTTTTCCCTGGCAAAGCGCATCTGCTGCACGGCTTCGCTGAGCGTCATCGCCGGAACGACGCAAGACCAGCGCAAGCGGTTTTTCCCCTGCTTCCAGATGTCGGCCATCCATCGGTTCCATGACTTACAGAGCGCGATCTCGGCTTCGGCCTTGTCCGCGACGCGAGCGATCCACATGGTATTAAAAAGCATCTGGACATCGATGCCGAGCTTGTCCATGTGCGCTAGGCGCAGCTCGACATCGCGCAGCTCGCGGGCCTCGGGCGCGGTTTTCAATTCCCGCCCGGTTTCTTTGGAAAGTGCGATCAGTTCCTGTTCGGTCAGCGTCGGCGGTCGAAAGCCGACGGATTTCCCTTCGACGAACCAATATTGCATGCTGGGGTTGTCGGCCGATTGGAAGAGTTGCGGCCGGAATTTTTTCTCCGACTGATCCAGATAGTCCCAGGTGTGCTCGGTCTCGACGACATGGGCGTCCGCATCGACAATCATAGGCGACTCCTCTGCTGAGAAAGCGCTTACCCGAAAAGCGCGGTGGCAAAGCTTTCCCACGTCCTTTTTAGTTTAAACCGGCGGTCAGCGTCAATAGGACTCGGCGACCGCGAAGTCTGATGTTCAACGCCGCATCGATGTAGGGGGCAGGCCGGAGCCTGTCCTGAGTCAGTCGAAGGATGCCTGCCCTCCGGACGGGCAACCACATAGGGTTGCCCCTACAAATTTTGGCGAAACTGAACTACTATCGGATCCTTCGTCCGATTGAACAAGGAGGCGAAATCTTATATTGATTGGATCGCTTTCCCCGCGACGGAAGTTCGTGAGGGCCTGAGAT
>JACPFE010000269.1 GCA_016183145.1 Deltaproteobacteria bacterium
GGCACGCGATAGTCGATCAGATTGGCGTTGAGCGGCTGGCCGTTCTCGTATATCAAGGATTCGAAAAGCGTATGGCCGAGCCCTTGAATCGCCGCGCCCTCGTCCTGCCCTTCCACCTGCGGCGGATTGATCGCCTTGCCCACGTCGGCGACCGTCATATATTTTTCAATCGCGATCTCGCCGGTCTCAGAATCAACGCGCACTTCCGCTCCGCCCATGCCGGTTTCCCAGAAAAGCGGAAACTGGGCGCCCATGCCGTCGCCGGGGCGCATGGTGCCGCGGCCGATGAGCTCGCCGCCGGGCATGCCGAAGTACGCGCTCACGATTTTGCCATAGCTCAAACGCTTGTCACCCGCGATGGCGCAGCCATCGTTCAACGTGATCGCGCTCGTGCTCGTCTGGAGCGCCTCCGCAGCAGCAGCAACCAATTGCTTGCGCAGGTCGAGCGCCGCCGCTTTGACCGCGCTGCCCATGACGGTGGTCGAGCGGCTGGCGCCGGTGGAACGGTCAAAGGGTGTTGCCAGCGTGTCCGTGCCGCCCATGGTCACACACTCCACGGGTAGCGCTAACTCTTGCGCGGCGATTTGGCAAAGAATGGTGCGCGCCCCCTGCCCGACTTCGGTGGTGCCGGCACTTAATATCACGCTGCCATCGGCGAGCAGCCGCACCAAGGCCACCGACACCGGCATCGCTTCGGAATCGGAGACACCGACGGCGACGCCGGCTCCTTTTCCGTTCGGCGTTGCCGCGCCAGCCCAATCCAGCGGCTTGACCGCTGCCTTGGTTCCCGCGCACAGGTCGGCGTCGATTGGCGTCGCGCCCGGCTTCAACACCTCGCCGCGCCGTAAGAGACGGCGCAGACGAAATTCCAGCGGGTCGAAGCCGAGGCGCTCGGCGATCGTGTCCATATGCGATTCCAGCGCCCAAATCGTTTGCGGCCCGCCGGTGGAGCGCATCGATCCCGCCGGAACCGTGTTGGTGTAGAGCGCCACGACATCGACCTTGCAATGATCCAGCTTATAGGGCCCGATCATCCGGCTGATCGCCCGCTTCGCCACCCGCGGGCCGTTGTCCGCATAGGCGCCGGTGTCCAGTATGACTTCGGCTTCCCGTGCGACCAATGTCCCGTCGCGTTTCACTCCCGTTTTGATCCGCATCCGGGCCGAGTGCCGCCGTGTCGTCAACATCGATTCGGGGATGCTTTGCGCCACGCGCACCGGCCGGCCGCCGGTTTTGCGCGCTATCGCCACGACCAGCGGCTCGATCTTGAAATAAGACTTGCTGCCGTATGCGCCGCCGACGAAGGGCACAATCACTTCCACTTTGGAGTGCGGGAGATGAAACATATGCGCCAACTCGGAGCGCACCAAAAAAGGATGGGCCGACGAACTCCACAAGGTAATACCATCAGCAGTAACCCTGGCAACCGCCGTGTGCGGTTCCATGGCGTACTGATAGATCATCGGGAACTCGAATGTCTCCTCGATGATCTCATCGGCGTCAGCGAACGCTTTATCCGGGTTTCCCTTGATGCATTGTTCCCGATGGCAAACGTTGCCGCCGAACCGTTCTCCCACGCCCGCGACATCGTGAAACTCGCCGGTTCCCGATTGCTGTTCATGAACAACGGGCGCGCCTTCCGCGCGCGCCGCATCGATATCCGCCACACAGGGCAGTTCCGTATATTGAACATCTATCAACGACAGCGCGGCCTCGGCGGTGAGCGCATTTGCGGCGACGACGACCGCTACGGGCTCGCCGACAAAGCGCACCCGATCGATGGCCACCACCGCGCGATCGCGCAAACAATTGCCGTAATAGGGATCGATATCTTTAAGATCGTCGCGCGTGAGCACGGCGACGACACCGGGCAACGCTTCGGCCTTGGCGGGGTCGATGGCTTTGACGACGGCATGGGGCAGCGGGCTACGCAGGATCTTGGCTTCGAGCAGGCCGGCAAAATCCAAGTCGCCGGTGAACTTCGCCCGGCCGGTGACTTTTGCTACCCCGTCGATGCGCGGAGTGGGAGAACCAACTGACATTTCATCCATCAGGTCGCGAAATTCGCGCAGAATATTAAACAACCCTCGGCTGTAAGCCGAGGGATTTAAAACATGTCGGCTTGAAGCCGACCGGAAAATGGCCTCGACCGTCATTCCCGCGAAAGCGGGAATCCAGTTCTTTCGCAGTCCAGCCTGGATGCCCGCCTCCGCGGGCATGACGAACTAGGTTGCCCTTGTCGCCGCATACGGTGCTCATGTTCACTTAGCTCACATTTCGCCGAATCTTGCTTCGCCTGAAGCATGCCCTGAGCAGCGTCGAAGGGGCGAGGGATTTCAACCATCCCCGAATGAGACATTAGATGACCGATTGTTCGGGCAGTATCGTCTTCAACACGCGCAGATAGTTGCCACCGAGGATCAGAGCTATCTCTTGCTCCTTGTAGCCATGCTTCTGCAGGCCGTCGATGAGATTCGGCAGATCTTCGATTTCCTCGAAGCCCTTGACCAGCTCCGGCTTGTGCAGCGGATGGTGGCGATCTTTAAGCGTGCGCGGGCCGTCGTACTTGACGAAATCCATGCCCAAGGCGAGATGGTCTACGCCGACGAGCGAAATCATGTAGTCCATGTGCTTTAGCAGGTCTTCCAGCGCGGCGTCCTTTTTCGCTACTCGCTCGGGCAGAGCGAGAATGCCCACCAGGCCGCCCTGTTGGGCGATCGCCTTGATCTGGTCGTCGGCGAGATTGCGTGGATTTTCCAGCATGCCGCAGGCGTTGGCGTGGCTGACGAGCAGCGGCGCGCTGGCGACTTCCAAGGACTGAAAGAAGCCCTGGCGGTTCATGTGCGACAGATCGACGACCATGCCCAGCCGGTTGGCCTCTTTGATCACTTCCACGCCGAAGTTCGTCAGTCCACCTCCGGTGCGGTTCTCCCACACGCCGTCGCCGAGCTCGTTGCGAAAGTTCCACACCGGCTGAAGCGAACGGAGACCCAGGCGGTAAAAATTTCTGAGATTATGGATGCTACCGCGCAGCGGCATGCAGCCTTCGAAATGCAGCAAGAATTTGACCGCCCCGGGTTCCACCTTGTCGGGGAGATCACCGCGGGTTTTGATCATCTGGATCATCCCCTCGGAGCGCGGCGCCTCTTCGAGAAACTGGTCGATTTGATCCAGGGCGGTTTCCAGGTAGCGTCCGGTGTTCTGCGAATGCGAATAGGAATCGCCGCTGATGGCATAGACGCAAACGTTGATGCCGTCGCGGATCAGGCGCGGCGCGATGGCGTCCCGAATCGGCGCTTTCTCGCCGACGGAGGTGCGGTAGAGCTGTTCGTAGACATCCCTATGCCCTTCCACGACTATGTACTTCTGCAAGAGTTCTTTTCCCTCCATGATCTTCCTTCCTTGAAGAACCTTCGGGGTTTGGTTACTAATAGTTAACAAATCTCTCGATAACAAGCTATCCGAACAATGCATCGTCGATTGCGTTGGTTCCTTTCGCTGTTCCTAATTCTCTTCCCGGCCTGTAAGCAGGCGCCGAAGGGCGGCGCGGATAACTACTTCCGCGTCAATCTTGGCACCGAACCGCCGAGCCTGGATTGGTCGCTGGCCACCGATCACGTATCCTTTAACGTCATCGCCAATTTGATGGTCGGCCTGACGGAATTCAACAAAGAACTGAAACCGGCCCCCGTCGTCGCCAAATCCTGGGAGGTGCTCGACGGCGGTAAAAAGTTGGTTTTCCATCTGCGCGACGACGTGGCGTGGAGCGACGGCAAGAAAGTCCGCGCCCAGGACTTCGAATATTCCTGGAAACGGCTGCTCAGCCCGAAGACCGCTTCGGAATACGCCTATATCCTCTTCGATATCGTCAACGCCCAGGAGTTTAACGAAGGGAAAATCACCGACGCGGCGTCCGTCGGCGTGCAGGCGCTCGACGACCTCACCCTTGCCGTCCAACTGCGCCACCCGGCGTCCTATTTTCTCGCCATCACGACCTTCGAAGTGACCTTCCCGCAAAGACAAGACATCGTAGAAAAATTCGAATCGCGTTGGACCGATCCCGGCAATATCGTCACCAACGGCCCGTTCCTCCTCTCCGAGTGGAAGCATGAAAACCAGATCGAGCTGCGCGCCAACCCCAACTTTTTCCGCGGCAAGCCGGCGATGGAGCGGGTCACCATGTTCATGGTGAACGAAAAGACCACGGCCCTGGCGATGTACGAGCGGGGCCAGTTGGACTTCATCGACAATCACAGCATCCCGATCTTTGAAAAGAGCAAGCTCGCCAACAAACGCGGCTTCAAGCGGGTACCGCAGTTGCGAGGCTATTACTACGGCTTCATCGTCGACCGTAAGCCTTTTAACGACCCGCGCGTGCGCAAGGCCTTCATGATGGCGGTGGACCGAAGCGTGTTTCCATCGATTCTTCACGGCGGCGAGATACCGGCGCCGTCCTGGATCCCGCCGGGCATGCTGGCGCACAACACCAAAATCGGCTTGCCTTTCAATGCGCCGGAGGCGCGCCGATTGCTGCGCGAAGCCGGTTATCCGGAAGGCAAGGGATTTCCACCGGTGGTGCTGGCCTACAATACCGAAGAGGATCACAAGATGGTCGCCGAGGCGGTGCAAGGGATGTGGCAGCGCAACCTCGGCGTCGTGGTAAAGATCGAGAACCAGGAATGGAAAGTTTATCTCAAGAAGCTCCAGAACGATCCGCCGAATATTTTCCGCCTCGGCTGGGGCGCGGACTATCCCGATCCGGATAATTTCATGAAGCTCTTTACCGCCAACAGCGGCAATAACAATACCCGATGGAAAAACCCGCGCTACGATCAGTTGCTGGAACAAGCCGCGCGGGAGTTGGACGCCGCCAAGCGGGTTAAGCTTTACGACGCGGCGCAAAACATTCTCTGCGAGACCGACCTGCCGATCATGCCGCTGTTCTGGACGGCCGAAAGCACGCTGCTCAATCCCCATTTCACCGGACTGGAGCTAAACTCAATGGCGCGCATGGACCTGCGCCACGTCCGGCCAGCGGCGACGCCATCTCCGTAGATGCCGGCTGATGGATATCGTTATTTCGAAGGGCGGCGTTCCGATTCGGCTCACCGAGGAGCGATGGTTCCATATCGTCGAGAACCACGACGATGTGGCCGGACGCTACGACGAGGTTCTGGAAACCATCGAAGCACCAGATATCATTTTACAAGGATATCGCGGCGCGCTGATCGCCGTACGGAATCTCGGTAGAAGGAAATACTTGGCGGTGATATATAGGGAATTGACCCGAAATGACGGGTTTGTGATTACCGCTTACATCACGTCGCAAATTTCCAGGAGAAGGATCAAATGGCGAAAAGAACAGCCTTAGCGAAAGCCGTGGACGACATTTCACAAGCTGTGCCGCACCTCATTCGCCTGCCACAGAGAAAGGCCTCGATCGATTATGATGAGGAAGCCGATGTCTTGTACATAAGCCTTAAGCGGCCGCAGAAGGCGACGGATACAAAGTTCTTGAATGATAAAGGCATTCTTTTGCGATATCGCGAGAAGGAGCTGGTCGGCGTAACGGTACTGGATGCCTCCAAGCCGCGGAAAAAAAATGGCGCAATCAAGTGAGGTCGAATGAACGTCTCTAACACTCACCCACGATCACGAATCACGGTTATTCTTTCGGCGCAGTGAGGGGACTGGCTACTTTTCCGTCTGCGGAAAAGTTGCCTGTCCCCGTTCTTATCCGGTCGCCCTTTCTTACAGAAAAAGTAGAAAGTCCCCTTTTCCCCTTTTCTACTTCGCGAAACAGTAAAGAACTTAGGAAAGGTTCAAAACGTTCAAGCAATTCAAATGGTTCAAGGCGATTTGGGGAAACCCTTCTGTGGTTGCTCTGTTGGTTCGCCTCCGAATTTTCTTCCCCCTCGACGGGGGAAGATTAAGATGGGGGTGCGAGCCGGCCGCGTTTCACCCCCACCTCTGTCCTCCCCCATCGAGGGGGAGGAGATGATAGGCGGCTTGAACGATTGAAACGGGATCGTAGTTGCCATGCGCCGCGAAATCATGTTAGGTGCCAGTAATCGGCGCTCACCGTTGGCGCGGAGAATTTGAACATCGGGAGGACTAACCTAGTGGCCATGGAACTCAGCGAAGATGATGTGCTGCATATTCTTAAACTAATCGACGAGTCACAGTTCGATTACTTTCAGCTCGAAGTCGGCGACCTGAAAATCACGGTCAGTAAAGGGGAACCGATTCCGCTCACGGCGGCGCCTCAACTAGCTGCGGCTCCGGCTGCCGCGCCGGCGCCCAAGCCGGCTCTGGCCGCTGCCCCGGCGCCGAAACCCGAAGCGCCCAGGGCCGCGGCGATACCGCCGGGCATGGTGCCGATCACCGCCCCGATTCTAGGAACTTTCTACGTCGCGCCGGAGCCGGGCGCGCCGCCCTTCGTCAAAGTGGGCGACATGATTACCGAAGACACCACCGTCGGGTTGATCGAAGTCATGAAGGTCTTCAACAGCGTGCGCTCCGGCGTCAAAGGCGTGGTCACCGAAGTGGTTGCGCAAAACGGCCAGTTCGTCGAGCACGGCCAGACGCTCTTGCTGGTAAAGCCCGCCTGAGCCGCGTTTTTCATGGCGAACTACGTTCCAATGGACCTATCGAATATCCGACCAGTTCTTTTCACCACGAAGTGGGCGATGGTTTTACGCTCGCCCGCCGAGAATGACAATGGAGGGCTTTCCTTCTACAGGGTGCCCTCCTCGACTCGTCATTCCCGCGCACGCGGGAATCCAGGTTTGTTGCACCGAATTAGCCTGGATACCCGCTTTCGCGGGTATGACGGAACCCAGGCGGGCCTCTTGGCTCTCATCCCCAAACGGGTATTTTCAAAGGAGAGCACGAAGGACACGAAGGGTTCGGATACCTTTGATCCTAAACTTCGCGACCTTCGTGGTAAATTTTTCTTTCCATCTTGGTTGCGGCTTCGCCGCGCTGGGTCCTTCTTGGTGAGCCTATAGCATGAGCGTCACGCGCGTCTTAATCGCCAATCGCGGCGAGATCGCCGTTCGTGTGATCAGAGCTTGCAAGAGCCTAGCCATTGAAACCGTCGCGGCCGTTTCCGAGGCGGACCGCGAGAGCCTTGCGGCCAGGATGGCCGACCGCGCCATTTGCATCGGCCCGGCCCGTTCCACCGACAGTTATCTAAAAACCGCCACGCTGATCGCCGCGGCCTACGGCACGGGCTGCGATGCGCTCCACCCCGGCTACGGTTTTCTCTCCGAACGGGCCGAGCTGGCGCAGGCCTGCGCGGACCATAAAATTATTTTCGTCGGCCCGAGCGCGGAAAATATCACGAGGATGGGCGACAAACTGGAGGCGCGAAAAATCGCCCGCGCCGCCGGCGTCCCGCTGGTCCCCGGATCGGATCACGCGAAGAACCCGCACGAGGCGACCCGCATGGCGGAAACTATCGGTTACCCGCTGCTGATCAAGGCCGCGGCCGGGGGCGGCGGGCGCGGCATCAAGCTCGTCTGGGACAAAAACGAAATCGAATCGACTTTCCGCACCGCCGCCGCTGAAGCGCGCGCGGCCTTCGGCAACGACACGCTCTACATGGAACGCTACGTCGGCAACGCGCGCCATATCGAAGTACAGATCCTCGGTGATCAGCATGGCAACGTCATCCATTTGGGCGAGCGCGACTGCTCGCTGCAGCGCCGCCATCAGAAAATCATCGAAGAGGCGCCGGCCTACGCCGTTCCCCAAGAAGTGCGCGCCAAGATCTGCAATGCCGCGGCGACGCTGGCCCGAAGCATCGGGTATCGCAACGCCGGCACCATCGAGTTCATCTACGACAACGATACGGCGGATTTTTACTTTCTGGAAATGAATACGCGCATCCAGGTAGAGCACCCGGTGACCGAAATGATCACCGGTGTCGATCTGGTCGCCCAACAGTTGCGCATCGCCCGCGGCGAGGTATTGCCGTTCAAACAGTCCGACGTCAAACTCCACGGCCACGCCATCGAGTGCCGCATCAACGCCGAGTCGCCGCAACATGGTTTTCGCCCCTGCCCCGGCCGGATCGAGGAATGGCAGCCACCGCAAGGGGCGGGGGTCAGGCTCGACACGCACTGTTACCCTGGTTATTTCGTGCCACCCTATTATGATTCCTTGCTGGCGAAATTGATCGTCCACGGCGCCGACCGCAAAGAGGCGGCCGATCGAACCCGGCAAGCCCTGGCTTCCTTTCATGTCGCCGGCATCGACACCGGGATTCCGTTCTTGCAGACCATCATCGACGATCCCGAATACCGCAGCGGCAGCGTCAATACCCGCTGGCTGGAGAAGAAACTGGAAGCCTACGGCGCCGCACACGGGAATTAAGGAACGGGACTTGGACTCACCGCCGAGGCGCGGAGGACGCGGAGTAAAGAGTTTTGGATTCTAAAATTCTCCGAACTCTGCGATCTCCGCGTCTCTGCGGTGAATAATCCGAGTTAATACTCATGAGCGAAGTTAAATTCGTCGATACGACGCTGCGCGATGGGCAGGCGAGCCTGTGGGCGGAGAACATGCGCACCGGCATGATGCTCGCCGTGGCGGAGCGCATCGACAACGCCGGCTTTCAAGCCATAGAGATCATCGCTTCCAGCCATATCAAAAAATGCGTGCGCGAGCTGCGCGAAGATCCCTTCGAGCGCATGCGCCAGGTGGCCAAGAAAATCACTAAGACGCCGCTGCGCGCCATCGGCGCCGAGCGCATCAGCGCGTTCGAGCTCTCCCCGGACGCAATCGTCGATCTTTGGTTCGAGCGCATGGTCGCCAATGGAATGAAGCAACTACGCATATCCGATCCGGCCAACGATCCTGCCGGCTGGAAGAAGTCCGTGGCGCGAGCCAAGAGAGTCGGCCTCACGACGATTGTGAATCAGATCTATTCCGTGTCGCCCAAGCATACCGATGAGTACTACGCGCGCAAGGCGCGCGAAGCGGCTGCCCTCAAACCCGACATCATCTGTCTCAAAGATCCCGGCGGGCTGCTGGTACCCGAACGCACTAACGCCCTCGTCGAAGTGATCAAGAAAAACGCCCCGGGCATTCCCATCGAGCTTCATGTCCACTGCACCACCGGCCTCGGACCGCTGTGCGCTCTCGAAGCGATCAAGCTGGACGTTGAGCTGATCGACACCTCGATCCCGCCGCTCGCGAATGCCTCGTCTAATCCGTCGGTTTTCAATGTGGCACAGAATGCTCACAGTATTGGCTATTCGCCTCTCGTAGACCTCGAAACTCTAGCGCCCGTAGAAAAAAACCTGACTTTCATTGCCAAGCGCGAGAACCTTCCCATCGGCGAGCCGGTGGAGTACGACTACAGCCAGTATGTGCATCAGGTGCCGGGTGGGATGATTTCCAACCTGCGCTTCCAACTAAAAAATATCGGTATGCTCGACCGCTTGGATAAAGTTCTCGAAGAGGCGGTTCGCGTGCGCGCCGACCTCGGCTACCCGATCATGGTCACGCCGTTCTCTCAATTCGTTGGCAGCCAGGCAGCGATCAACGTGATCAAAGGCGAGCGCTACGCCCAGGTCACCGACCAGGTGATCCAATACGCCATGGGATTATGGGGCGAAGAGGCCGCCTCCGAAGTGGCCCCCAACGTTAAAGACAAGATTCTCAACCGCCCGCGGGCCAAAGAGTTCGCCGGCTGGCAACCGCCCCAGCCGTCGCTCGAAGAGATGCGCAGCAAGCTTGGCGGGCCAAGCCTCGGCGACGATGAATTGCTGATGCGCTACGTCGCTGGCAATGAAGACGTCGACGCCATGCGCGCCGCCGGCGCCCCGAAGCAATACTCGGACACGAGCAATCCCCTGCTTACTCTGGTACAAGAACTGAGCCAGCGGAAAGATTGCAGCCAGATCTACGTTCAAAAGGACGGCTTGTCGTTGACCCTGGAAAAGCGCGCGGGCTTAAACCGACAGTAAGATTACGTCCCGTAACTCTTGCTTTCCCCACTTCATCCCTCATCCTTCATAATTTATCCTTCTCTTTGCCCGCGCTCTCGGCGCCGAGATCGAAATCAAACTCTCCGCGTAAAGGGCTCAAGAGCGGCAGGCGACAAAATAGTCCTCTGCTCTCCAACGTTTCCCTGTCAACAATAAAAAGCCAACAGCAGAGTTGACACCTTTTCCCTTTTCCTAATTGCCGAAATTTTTCAAGAAATTGGTCGCGGTAGGGACCACCCTTGCGGGCGGCCCCCCGCACAGATCCGTACGTGAGGCGCTACCTCATACGGCTCCTACCTTGGGTTTCACGACCAGCCGTTCGTTGGAATAAAAAAATAAACATTATCCCTCCGTGCAGCTTGTCGTACGCGCCACAGCCGATTGACCCGCAACCCCGGCTCTGTGTCCGGTGCGAGACCGCCTGCGGTGCGTTCCCCTTAGTCGTGCCCCTTTCCTCCACGGACTCCGCCGCCACACACGAGTGACTTTGTTCGCCCGCTTCGTCGGTACTATGAGCACGTCCGACTCCCCAGCCACGTGCATGTCGGGTTCCGACGTTTTAGCCTTTCCCGACCGGTCCGCACCGCCATCCGGTGCGGGCGCTGCTGGGGTCTCCCGGTTCTCGCGCATGGAGTTTCCACGCATGTGCAGGGTCTTCGACTCCGCGGCGTCGAAAGGCAGCTCGCGTTGAACGCTAC
>JACPFE010000270.1 GCA_016183145.1 Deltaproteobacteria bacterium
GTGCACGAAAGGCAACGAGACGAGAGAGGAAAGAATATGAAGAAAACATCAAGTCGTAGACGACCCAAGGGCGATGAGATGCGACGGGAATACCGGTTTGACTACCGTAAGTCTCGCCCGAACCGTTTCGCGCCTCTTATGAAGGGGGGAGCAGTTGCGGTCGTGTTGGATCCGGATGTAGCCTCCGTATTCCGATCACCGGAATCAGTGAATTCGTTGCTGCGATCAGTGATAACCGCGCTGCCCAAGCAAACCAAGGCGCAGTTGAAGTCTGGCTGACCACTTGATCCCTTTCTTGGAGTCTGCGATTACCACGCAGTCGGCGACGGCGATTGGTTGACTGTTTCGAACCTGGGTGTTGATTCCGTTCTCTTTAAAAAAACCCGTTCTTTCGCAATCCAAACCGGCGCGCATTGCGGCAAGATGGAAGTGTGGGCAATCGTGATGCTGCTTGAGTTGGACGAGCTACGTTCGGGCACGCGATGAGGTCGCTCGTTCGGCAGCGAAGATTGCGTGATCAAAATCGCGAGACAACTTGGACTTGGGTCGACAATGAAATCCCATGGTCGTCGGAAGCGATCATGAAACAAGACCCCATTATTTCTCCGTAGACTCCCTCAAAGCGCGCCAGACCTTGTCTGACGTGATGGGAAGATCGCGGATACGCACGCCGACGGCATCTTCGATGGCACTGCCGATCGCGGGGAACACCGAGGTCGTCACGATCTCCGCCATTCCTTTCGCGCCGAAGGGACCCTCTCTGTGAGGCGCCTCCACCAACGAAGCCAAAATCTCCGGCGCATCCATAGCGGTAGGGATCCGGTAATCATGGAAATTAGGATTCACCATGCGCCCCTGATCATCGACAATCAGCTCCTCCATCAGAGTCGTCCCGATGGCATGCACGGCGCCGCCCTCGATTTGCTGCAGGCAGTTGACCGGGTTGATGGGGCGGCCCGTGTCCGCCGCCGCTGCCAGCCGCGTGACTTCGACGCGTCCGGTTTTCGGATCGACCTCCACCTGTACGGCATGGGCCGCATACATCCAGAACAAACTGGGCGATTCATGGAAGGCCCGACCCTGCTCCGATTTGGGGTAATAAAAACCTCTTCCCATCATAGAAGCGCCCGCACCATACTGCTTTTGCAGCAACTCCGGATACGGCAGGCAACGCTCCGGTTGTTCAGACAACCAGGCTTTTCCGCCGTCGACCACGACTTGATTCGCGTCGCAGCCGAATAGCGAGGCGGCCAATTGCGCGAGCTGTTTCTTCAGGTCTTCGGCCGCGAACTTGACGGCATTGCCCATATGAAAGGTCGTGCGGCTGGAGGTGGTCGAAGCATCGAAGGGCGTGCTGTCCGTATCCGGCGGCGAGAAGCTCACGTTCTCCATAGGAAGCCCGAGTACCCCGCAGGCAATCTGGGCGAGAATGGTGCGCACCCCTTGTCCGACTTCGACGCTGGCGGTCACAATCGTGAGGCTTCCATCCTGGCACAAATACAGGGCCGCTTCCGAACCGGAAGGGGTTTTCGTATTCTTGGTGCCGCAGGCGATGCCGAATCCCACATGACGGCCCTTCTCCGTCACGCGCGGATGGTGCTGCCGTTCCTGCCAGCCGATCGCCTGTGCAACCTGTTTCAAGCAGTCTTCCACCCCCACGCTGTGAATGGGATGACCCACGGGATTCACGTCTCCCTCTCTGAGGATGTTCCGCAATCGAAGCTCGAGAGGATCAATCCCCAACTTCTTGGCAATGATGTCCATCTGGGATTCGTACGCCCAGGCAAGCTGCGGCGTGCCGTAGCCACGATAAGCTCCCGCTATCGCCTTATTCGTATAGACGCATTGGCCTATGAGGTGGATATGCGGAACTCGATAGGGACCGGCAGCAGCAGCCGTAGCCTGGCTGCACACCGTAGGCCCCTTTTCCGCATATGCGCCTGTATCCCAGACGATCTTTACCTCCCGTGCCATTAGCATCCCATCTCGCTTGACGCCCGTCTTGATGCGGACCACAGCGGCATGACGGACCAGCGTCGCCTGAAAGACTTCCTCTCGGGTGAACACTACCTTGACCGGACGGTGATTCGCCTTCATCGCCAAGGCGACGGCAATGGGTTCGGCTTTAAGACCGCCCTTCCCCCCGAATCCTCCGCCCACGTAAGTGCTGATGACGCGGACACGATCGAGGCGTAGGTGTAGCGCATCGGCCAAGTCCTTGCGCAATCGATGGGGCGAATCGTTCGGACCCCAGACCACAATCCTGCCACTGACATCGACCTGGGCGACGGCGCTGTGAGGCTCTAGGGGGGCATGGTGCACCGTTTGGCTGCGGAACTCGTCCTCGAAGACTTCATCCGACTCATGGAAACCGTGCTCAACATCCCCTTTGGTGTATTCGTTGACGGTGATGACATTGCTCTTCGGGACCGGCTTGATCACACTGATCCGCGCATAATTCTCGAGCCCTTCGTGGATCAAAGGAGCGCCCTGCTCAAGCGCGGCCAACGCGTCTACCACCACCGGAAGCTCGTCATACACGACTTCGATTAACTCGATCGCCTTGAGGGCTGTGGCCTCGTCTTCCGCGGCCACCGCCGCTACGGGCTCACCCATGTAACGCACTTTTCCCTGAGCCAGAAAAGGCATATCTTTCACGGCTTCCCCGCCCAGCACGCCGGGCATATCGGCACCGGTTACGACAGCCCTGACGCCCGGCAACTTGCGCACCGCGTCCAGGTTAATCGAAACGATGCGGGCGTGCGCATGAGGGCTGCGAAGCGCCTTGCCGTAAAGCATGCCCACGAGTTTCACGTCCGGACCGAATACCGCCGCTCCCGAAACCTTCTCCAGGGCGTCCACCCTGGTTACCGGTTTTCCTACCAGCGCTTCCATTTAGATCCCGAGTCCCTTTCCCGGCGCCGCCGTCAACGGTGGTGACGACAAGCTAACCGCAGCGCTCTTTATCGCCTGAACGATCCGAACGTAGCCGGTGCACCTGCACAAATTCCCCGCAATGGCGGCACGGATCTCGGCCTCAGCCGGAGATGGATTTTCGTCGAGTAGGGCTTTGGCGGCAAGCAACATTCCAGGTATGCAAAAACCGCACTGCACGGCGCCTTCCTCGACGAAAGCCTGTTGTAATGGATGCAATTCCCACTCCCGGCTCAGACCCTCAACCGTGAGCACTTCTTTGCCGTCGGCTGCGGTAGCAAGAACCAGGCAAGAATTCACCGGCTGCCCATCGAGAAGCACCGTGCAGGCGCCGCA
>JACPFE010000247.1 GCA_016183145.1 Deltaproteobacteria bacterium
TAAGGACGTAAGGCTGGTGCCGAGGGGAGGCAATCCGGAGCGGCTTGCGGCAATTTCTCAGGGCATTGCCCACTTCACGCATATGCCTGAGCCTTTCGTTCGCGAGGCCGATAGACTCGGATTCAGAGATCTCTTGGACATCGGCGCTTTGAAAATTCCCTTTCATTGGAACGGCGCGATGACGCGTGAAGCGGTGATCAAAGCGAAGCGCCCCGTAATCGCCAGATATGCGCGCGCGATGGTACAGTCCATTCATTTTATCAAAACCAATAAAGAGGCGACCAAGGCGATTCTGGCGAAACGACTGCGAATGGACGATCCCGATGGACTGGAGCGAGCCTATAAGGCCTACAGCGTCATTTTTCGTGAAGCGCCCTATCCTTACGTCGAAGGCGTTAAAACTTTCATGGACGACTTAGCGATCACTAATCCTAAAGCCGCAACCGTGGATTTGAGCAAATACGTGGACATGAGCTTCGTACAAGAACTGGAGTCTTCGGGCTTCATCAAGCAAATGTACAAACCCACGGCGGTGAAATAATTCTTTATCGCATGGTGGCTGCCGGATTCGCGTCGTTGTGACTTTTGCGAAATAGGCGGCTGCCAAAAATCTTTCCTCCTTTACGCGATCGCCGAGTATTAGTCTTAATGGTTTCAGCCCGGACAGCAACAAAAAGGAAAAGACCAAAGTGGCTCAGACCTTACTCTCATCCGCAGAATTCGTCCAACAACTCAAAGAAGACATTCAGGTGTTTCCCAAGATCCGCATCAAGCATCCGTTCCTGAAGGCGGTATGCAACGGCACGGCTACCATCGATCAGATTCGCGCCTGGGCGATCCAGGATTATCAGTTCCGCGCCGCGGTGCCGCGGATCGCGATGCTGCGCTACCTGGCGTGCAGCGATCCGGAAATCGCGCAGAAGCTCTGGGGCGTCGTCGAGGAGGAGACCCGCGGCATGGACACCGGCAGCGCCGGCCACAACGAGCTCGCAATCCGCTTCGCCGAGTCCATCGGTCTAACGCACCAACAACTGGAGAATGCCGAACTGCGGCCCGCCACGGCGGCTCATCTCTATTACGCCGAACTGGTCATCCACACATTGCCATGGTTCGTGGTCATGGCGATCCAGATCGGCGCGGAGGGAACCTTCGGTCCAGCGGCGGCCGCGTTGGGGCATGGGTTCATCAAGCAGTACAACATGAAGCCGGACGATGTGCGCTTTTTCACCGTCCATGCGGAAGCCGATGAAGAACATGGAAGCCTCGCCGAGGAAATCGCGGAGCGCTACATCACTTCGCCGCATCTGCAAGAGCAGACACGCAAGCACATGTTCCGGCGCATGGAGCTGCTCTACGATATTTGGTCGATTGACGGATTCTAATTTCACTCGACGCCGCAATGGGAAAACTGACTCTCGGCTTCATCTCCGCCTTCAACGAGCGCGTCGAACCGCTGATGAACGGCACGGTGCAAGCGGAAGGGATCGAGCTAATTCCGACCTACTCCCACCCTGCCGAGACTTTCTGGCGCCAGCTAAAGTTCGGCGAGTTCGAAGTCGCGGAGATGTCGATGTCGTCGTATCTGATTGCCCGCTCCCAGGGCGCCGACATGATCGCCCTGCCGGTCTTTCCGAGCCGTCGTTTGTTTCAAACCGAGCTTTCGTACCACGCGGATTCTGGCATCGCAAAACCGGAGGACCTCGCCGGCAAACGGCTGGGCGTGGCCGAGTATCAACAGACCGCCGCGCTCTGGATACGCGGCATTTTGGAACATGACTTTGGCGTGTCGCAATACAAGATTCACTGGTATATGGAGCGTAGCGAAGAAATGAGCCACGGCGCCGCCACCGGCTTCAAGCCGCCGCCGGGCATCTCTTTCAAGCGCATCGCGCCTGACAAAAGCCTGGCGTTGACGCTCCTGGAAAACGAATTGGACGTCGCCCATATCGCCAGTCCCTGGGTGCTCCAGGCCAACGCGCTGGATCGCTCCAGCCGCATCGGAGGCAAAGGCGATTGGAGTAAGATCAAGCCGCTGTTCCCCGACCGCATGGCTGAAGGTGCCCGCTTCTATAACCAGCACGGCTTCTTGCCCGTCAACCACGCCTACATCATCCGCGGCGACATCCATAAGAAACACCCCTGGGTCGCGTTCAATCTCTACACCGGTTTCGTCAAGGCCAAGGCGCTGGCCCGCGAGAAATTGCCCGAGCGCATTCCCACGGCGCTTTTCTTCGGCGCGGAGTACCTCGCCATGACGCGCGAAATGATCGGCGACGATCCGTTTCCCTACGGCATAAAAGCGAACCAGGCGATGCTCGACACGATCATTGGTTATTCCCACGAGCAGGGACTGACGCCGCGAAAAATGGAAGTCAAAGAATTATTCGCCGAAAGCACCCTGGACCTATAAGCACGTTCATGACAGGAAACGACACTATGCGACGCTGACAAGGAGACACGAATGGGAAAATTGCAATTGAGCTTCATTTCGGCATTCAATGAGCGGGTCGATCCGTTGATGACCGGAACGATCCAGGTGGAGGGCATCGATCTGGTGCCGACCTATTCGCCGCCGTCGGAAACCTTCTGGCGGCAACTCAAGTTTCGGGAATTTGAAGTCGGCGAGATGTCGATGTCATCATACCTGATCGCCCGCGAGCGCGGCTTCGACCTGATCGCCTTGCCGGTGTTTCCAAGCCGCCGCCTTTTCCACATCGAGATTTCGTACAACGTAGACTCCGGCATTCAAAGACCGGAGGATCTCGTCGGTAAACGGCTCGGCGTCGGCGAATATCAGCAGACCGCGGCGCTTTGGCAGCGGGGAATTCTCGAACATGATTTTGGGGTGTCGCAGTACAAGGTCCACTGGTACATGGAGCGCACTGAGGAATTGAGCCACGGTGGCGCCACCGGCTTTACCCCGCCGGCCGGGATTTCGTTTCAACGCATTCCTCCGGAAAAGAACATGCTTTCAATGCTCGTCAATAATGAGTTGGACGCCGCGGCCATCAACAGCCCGTGGATGAAAATGCCCAGCATTATAGGCCGGTCCCATGGTACTCCCAGCGAGGGTGGCGATTGGAGCAAAGTGAAACTTCTCTTTCCCGACCGCATGGCCGAGGGTCGGCGCTTTTTTAAGAAATGGGGCTTTCTCCCGGTGAACCACGCCTACACGATTCGCGGCGACATCTACAAAAAATACCCCTGGGTTGCCTTTAACCTCTACACCGGCTTCGTCAAGGCGAAGGAGCACTTCAACGCGAAGCTGGCCGACAGCTATATGGCCATGACCCGAGAGATGTTCGGCAACGATCCCTATCCGTACGGCGTCAAAAACAACCGAAAGATGATCGAGACGCTCATCGACTTCTCCCACGAGCAAGGGCTGACGACGAAGAAGATGAAGGTCGAAGAACTGTTCGCCCAAAGCACGCTGGAGCTGTAAAAGAAGAACGGAGTGTATGAGCTTTGAGCGTATCGCTGTCCCACTCAATTAGGCCAACAGAAGCCCTCATTTCCTCCCCCTTGATGGGGGAGGCCTGTCCTGAGCGATGTCGAAGGGACAAAGGTGGGGGTGATCTTCGCCCGAACGGACTTCACCCCCATCTTAATCTTCCCCCGTCTAGGGGGAAGAAAAATTATGGCGCGTCGTAACCTAACACTTATCCAATGAGAAAACTTCTCGTCATAGTATTCGCTTCCTTCGTGATCGCATCCCCCGGCACCGCGCAACCCGCTTCCGCCAAGCCCGTAACCTTCGCTTACCAAACTCCCACCTTGAACGGCACCCTTCCCTTGATCGTCGGTATCGATTTCGGCTTCTTCGCCGCCGAAGGATTGGAGGTCAAAACCGTTTTTATCCGCGGCGGGCCGACCGCCATCGCCGCCCTGGTCGGTGGTGACGTCGATTACACGGTCGTCGCGGGCGTGCCGGCGGTGCGCGCCATCGTCCAGGGCGCGCCGGTTACCATTGTCAGCGGCATGCAGCCGTACATGGATTACACGCTGATCGGCGCCAAAGGGATCACCCAGCTCAATGACCTCAAGGGTAAGATCGTCGGCGTCACCGGCGCCGGCGGCATTGCCGAATACGCCGCTGTCGAAGGGCTCGCGAAAAAAGGATTGGTGCGCGACCGCGACTACAAGATCCTTTACGGCGTCGGCAACAGTCCGGCGCGGGCTCAGTCCTTGGAGGCGGGACGGATTCACGCCTCGCCGTTCTCGTTTCTCGAAAGGCTCGAACTGGAGCAAAAGGGATTCCCCGTCCTCTTCGAAATCGGCAAGGTGCTGCCGGGGTTTCCGTTCGTCGTGATCATCTCCAGCAAACGTAAGGTGGAAGCTGACCCAGAGGGTGTGACCGCTCTACTAAGAGGCATGAAGCGCGGCCTAGATTTTCTTAGGAGCGACAAAGAAAAAGTGGCCGCGGCGATCATTAAGAAAAACCAATTCGGCGATCCCGCGACGGTGCGCAAGACCGTTTACCAGTTTTCCGATCTCTACTCGATTTCCATCACCAAAGAAGATATCGACGCCGTCATCGCCGCAGCGCGCATCGAAGCGGAAGCGAAAAAGTTCGGCGGCGCGGAGAAATTTTTCGCCGGCGCGATATTAGCGAAGGCGCTAGGCCAAAGCAGGTGAAACACCCATCAGGTGTCAGGTTTCAGGTGTCGGAAGGCAGGTTTCGAATCACCAGATTCTTCTTTGAAACCCGACACCCGAAACCTTTGCATAGCCCGAAGGTCTAACTGGTGGAGGAATCATCATGCCTAAAGATCTCGAATTAACCCTAATGCTCGCGGATTATCACCGCACCCGCCCGCTATTGTCCGGTGAGGTCACGGCCCGAGGAATCAAACTCCTGCCGCGCCGCGCCGAGACCGGCGAAGCCTGCCTGCGCCCGGTATATGAGGAGTTCGACATCGCCGAGATGTCCATGTCTTGGTATATGATGGCCCGCTGCCGGAAGGAACCGGTCATCGCTCTGCCGATATTTCCGCTGCGGATGCAAATCCACCCCTACATTTTTTGCTCAGCTTCCTCCGGGATCGAGCGACCCGAAGATCTCAAGGGGAAAAGAATCGGGATGGATCAATATCGGCTCACCGTCGGCCTGTGGGCGCGGGGGATTCTGCAAGAATATTACGGTGTGCGCCCCGAAGATTGCCATTGGGTCACATCCGAGCCTGAAGGGGCTGGTTTCCAACTGCCGGCGGGCGTGAAAATCACCGTGCAGAACCAGCCGACCGAATCGCTGCTGCTTCGCGGCGAGATCGACGCGCTTATTCCGCCGAATATTGTGCCCTCGTTTCGCGCCAAGGACCCGCGCATTCGCCGCGTCTTCAAAGATCCGCGCGCCACGGTCAACGACTATTTTCGCAAAACCAAAATCTTTCCGATCACGCACGCGCTGGTCGTGCGCCAATCGCTTTTCGACCAGCATCCCTGGCTGGTCTCAAGTCTCCTGAACGCCTTTACGGAAGCGGAGACGCTCTGCCGGAATTCCTACGACTACGCCAAGCGGCTCGCCTTCCCGTCGGCGGTTTTGATTCTCGAAGAAGAGGAAGAAACCTTCGGCGCAAACCCCTGGGCTCACGGCTTAAACGCGGAGAATCGGGTGGTCCTGGAAAAATTCGTCCAGTACGCGGAAGAGCAAGGCTATATCCCCTATCGCCCGCAGCTCAGCGAACTCTTCGCCCCGGTGGGGAACTGATTGCTCCATTCAGGGCCAAAAACAATTGGAGTGATGGAGTATTGGATTGTTGTTTTATCAGAACACCCATCACTCCAGCACTCCTTTACTCCAACCATCCATTTTCTTTCACGGCACTTTGTACCCCAGCTCCCCGTCACTGAGACTTATGACTTGTGAAACTCGCGCGTTCCCGCGTACGCCCGCGGGTTGACCAGCGCGTGCTCCTCCTGCATCAGCCAGGCAATCTCGGCGGCCGCCGGCACGCTGGCCGCTTCCATCGACGCGTGCGCGGCCATCTTGCAGTATTTGAGCGTCACTTTATCGAACTTGCCGACCTCTTCGCCCCACTTCCATGCCTCCTCTTGCAATTGCGCGTGCGGCACCACGCGGTTGATCAATCCTGCTTCCATCGATTTCTTCGCATCCCAGTTTTTGCCGGTAAGAATCAGCTCGAAAGCAAGCTTGGTCGGAATGAGCGTCTTGAACATCGTCGCGATGATCGGATACGGCAAAAAACCGCGCATGATCTCCGGCAAGCCGAACTGCGCTTTGTCGGAGGCGATGGCGAGATCATGCGGCAGCAACAGCGTGATGCCGCCGCCGAGGCAGTAGCCGTTGACAACGGCGATGGTGACCTTGGGAAAGGTCCGAATCACTTCCGCCACGTGATAGGCGCGCGGTTCCTTGCGCCGATCGGTTCCCCGATTTTGGCCGCCCTCGGTCGGAAATTCGGAGAGGTCGCGCCCGGCACAGTATGCGACGTCGCCGGCACCCGTGGTCAAGACGACGGCAATGGAATCGTCGTTGCGCAGCTCCTCGAAAACCGCGAGTATCTCGCGGATCGTATCCCGGCTGAGCGCGTTACGCTTCTCCGGCCGGTTGATGGTAATCTTCGCTACCGCGCCGCGGGTTTCGAGTATTGTAAACTTGCCCTCTTTAATCATGGTCGCATCCTTTCGCTGTTATCGGCTATCTGTAGCCGCATAACACCCTCATCCGGTCGGGTCAACCTTCGTAACAGTCAGCGCTCGGTGAATCGGAGATCTCACCGCGGAGGCGCTGAGGACGCTGAGGGGGGAGTTAAGAACATCAACTCGGCGTGCTCTGCGCTACTATGGCTGAAAGTTTTCGCGCCCTGCGCAAAATTTCCGGGAGTCGAAAACTTTCGGATTCGGATATTGCTCCCGCCAAGGCTCCGCCAAAGGACGGATCAGCCTCAATTTGTTTGGCTGAGCCAAGACGC
>JACPFE010000248.1 GCA_016183145.1 Deltaproteobacteria bacterium
GATCGCAGTCCCAAGGCCAAATCGGCTAGACCCGAGGAGTTTTACGACGATCGCTACGTAAAAGAGCTCGAAGCGTCGGGTTTCTACCGCCAGCTGTGGGGAAAATAGGCCGGGTCTTCGCGCTATTGTGAAAGGAGCCTACGGGGAGGGTGAACATCAACTTTGTCTACGTCTACCTCTATCCTTTCTTAGGCCCTTTGCTCAATCCGGAACATACCGCGCAAGGCATTACCTTTCATTCCCGGCAGATTTATCCGCCGTTCAAACTCTTCGGCGAGCTTGTCGATGCCAGTCCCTACGAGTTGGCCGAGATGTCTTTATCGACCTACACGCTTTTACGCCAGCAGGGGTGGGACCATTACATCGCGCTGCCGATATTTACGTCGCGGTGCTTTCGCCATGCTTCTATGTGGGTGCGCGCGGGCAGCGATATTGTAAACGGCGTGCAGCTTAAAGGACGACGGGTCGGTATTCCTGAATATCACATGACCGCCGCAGTTTGGGTCAGGGGGTTTCTTAAAGACGATTTTGGCGTCGATCCGCGCGAAGTTACTTGGTTTACCGGCGGCGTCGATGAGCCCGGCCGGCGCGAGCGTCTGAAGCTGCCGGAATCGTTGGGGGTCAAGGTTAGCCCGATCGGCGAAGGGGAAACCCTGTTCGGGCTGCTAGCCGACGGACGCCTGGATGCGGCGCTGGCGCCGAATTTGCCGGCGATGCTCAGCCAAAGCCCCGCGCCGATCCGGCGGCTGTTTCCCGATTGCGCCGAGGTCGAGAGAGCGTACTACCGCAGGCATGGCGTGTTTCCGATCATGCACACGATTGTGTTGCGCAAGGATGTGCATCAAAGAAACCCGGAGATCGCGGCGCGCGCAATTACGGGAAGTGCTAGGCGATGATCCCTTTCCCTACGGGCTCGAGCGCAACCGGAAAAACATCGAAAAATATTTCGATCACGCGGTGGAGCAAAGCCTGATTCCCGCCGGGCCCAAGCTGAATGAGCTATTCCTCGATCTGAACGATTAAGCCGCAGGCTGGTCCTCTTCCCACCATTTGTGGACGGAGATTTTGATCGCGTTCACCGGGCAATCCCATTCGCAAAGAAAGCAGGCTTGACAATCTTCAGTGTACTTCGCGAAGGGATAGCCATCGGCGCCGATGCGCATCACGTCTTCGGGACAGGCGGGATCGCAAGCGCCGCAGCGGATGCAGACTTCTTTGTAGATTTCGATGGTCGGATATCTGGGTTGGCCAGCCATAGGTCATTGCCTCACTTCGGGGCGTCCACTTGCCTGCCGACGACTTTGAAAAACGGGTGCATGCTCATGCCGGGCTTGGGCTTGTAGTGGACGTAGAATGTTTCGCGCGGGATCGGATCGTCCCATAGTTTGATTTTGCCGTCCGGTTCCAATTTTGACTTTGTCAACGTGAGCCAGTTTTGATTGTCGGTCTCCGGGTGATCGCTGTTGATCACCGAGCCGCGGCTTTCCTGGCGGTGCAGCAGGTACTGCAAAATCACGGTCAGAGCTTCGAGGGAATTTCTGAGCCCCACGACTTTCACCAGATCGTGGCGGTCTTTGGCCTTGACCTTGTCGTAGACGGCGAGCAGGTCGAGGAGCGTGTTGCGCGCCAGGGTGAGTTTTTCATCGCTCGTGATGACGCCGAGATCGATGAGCGCCTGGGCGGCCTTGCCATGCACGTCGTTGAACGTCAGGCGATCGCCGTTAAGATACTTTAGCGCCTTGCGCGATAGGTCGCCGACCTGCTCCGGCATGGCGTCGCGGAGCGAGGCCGATTGCGCGTATTTCGCCGCGTGCTCGCCGGCCCACCAGCCGAGCACCATGCACCAGGAGAGATTGAGATTGGGCGAGATATTCATGCCGTCGCTGCTCGCCCCGGCCGCGAAAAGTCCGGGGAGCGACGTTTCCAATTTTTCATTGACCACGGCGCCGCCACCGTGGCTCGACCCGTAGGTCGCGGCGTTAACCGGGATATATGGGATGCGGTCACGGGTGATCTCGTAACCCGCGTTTTCGAAGGTCTGCATGATAATCGGAATGACGTTCCACAAGAGCCGAACTTTGTCCGGCGTCAACTGACTGCCGTCGAGGTATACCGATCTGCCTTCCAGCATCTCCAGGGCAACGGCGTGGCCCAGGGACAAGCGCCGGGTGAACTCGGCTTCGGATTCGCCGAAGCGGCGCATGACATCGACGCCGTCCTTGTTGACCCACCCGGTGCCCATGGTGGTGAAATGTTCGATGCCGGGAGCGCAGCAGAACTCCATACTTTGAAGATACTTGCTGCCCACGGCCATGTTGCCCATCACGGCGCCAGCGCGCAGTTGCATAGCGACACCGTCGCTGGTGATGTCGAGGGGCATGCCGGCGAAGTTTTGCCCCGGCCGTTTGTAGCCGAAATTGAATCCGCCGGCGCACATGACCACGGATTTCGCCTGGCAGACATGAATTTCTTCTTCCCGCCCGGAAAAACCGATGGCGCCGATGACCTGACCGGCGGTGGGCAGGCGGCCATCGGATGTGAGCAGATCGGTGATCGGCGTGCGATTCAACACCCGCACCCCGCGGCGCAACGCTTCCTTGCGCACGACCTTCATCATCGCGGTGCCGCCGCCTACTAGTCCTGCCGCCAATCCACCGCTCGCCGCCGCGCCACTAAAGCCTTTCCCGCGCCAGATTTCGCCGTTCTCTTTGACGAAACGCACTCCCCAGCCGTCGAGAATCTTGAGCACGTCATAGGTCGCGTAGATCGCTTTGATAGCCTGGGTCTGATTGACCAGGACGCCGCGGCCAGCCAGATGGAACGCAAGATCATCGCCCGGCATGTAGGTGATGTAGGCGCCGGAGGCGAGGGCGGCGCAACCGCTGGCGCCGAATACCGATTTGTCGGCTAAAAGAACGTCAGCGCCACATTCTTTGGCTCGAATCGCCGCCATGGCGCCCGCCGCCCCACCGCCGATGATGAGAACATCCGCTTGATGATGAACGATTTTTTCCGCCATAGGTCGGATATATGCGAACCATGACAATCTTTCAAGAAGCGCCGCTGGGTTTTCCAGCAAAGCTACCCGCACGATGTTTCGAAATGCTCCCGGATCAGAAAATGGTGAAACCATTACCGGGGATTGCTTTCGGTATTGCAAGTTTGATAACAGGTTGCGTGAGAAAATCTTCAAGCGCCGAGGCTATTCCGAATGATTTTCAATTGCGGTGAAACGGAGTGAGTCTCGGCGGAAACTTCCGGGACGAGAGAAGGAGGGGCGCGCGCTCATGAGACCTGTCATTCGGGGTTTAACGCTGTTGGTTGTGCTCTTTTTGATGTCGAGAGACTGCGTCGCAGCGGATAAGATCAATTTTGCTTACAGCGCTCTGAGCGGACTGCAGGCGCCGCTGTGGGTCGCTAAGGAAGCGGGGTTTTTTAGGAAGCACGATATTGATCCCCAGGTTTTGTTCATCGTCGGGGGCCGGGTCATCAGCCAGGCAATGTTCGCCGGTGAGGTGCAGATGGGCGTGGCGAGCATGGCAGCTCTGTTGCAGGCCAATTCCGTCGGTGGGGATTTAACCTATGTGGCGTTCTTCGGCAGCAAGACCGACTATGCGCTGTTCGCGACCAAGGAAATCACCGACATTAAGCAGCTGCGCGGCAAACGGTTGGGCATCGGCCAATTCGGCGGTGGCCCGGATTTCACTTCGCGTATCGTGCTGGAAAAGAACGGGCTTGTGCCCGACAAAGACGTTCGTATCATCCAGATGCTCGTTCCCGATTCAGGGCGTCTCGCGGCGCTCCAGGCGGGTGCCATCGAAGCCATCCTTCTCCAAGCGCCCACGAGCCTCAAGGCGGTCGCGTTAGGATTCAACCAGTTGGCCGATTACTCGACGATCTTGCCGTTCCCGCTGGCGAGCTTGGCGACCACCCGGGCCTATATCCGCCAAAGTCCCGGCGTCGTCAAGCGGGCCGTCAAGGCCCATCTCGATGCGGTGCGGCACATCTTCGCCAACGAAGAAGCGGCGCTCAAGATCTTGGCTCAATACACCAAGATCACCGATACGGCATTTCTCCGCGAGTACCACCGAAAAATTATCCTTCCGCGGCTCAGCCAAACTTTGGCGCCGGACCGGGCGGCGATCGAGTTCATCTTGGATCTTGAAAAGAAGCGAAATCCCGCGGCGGCCAAGCTCAAAACTGAGAGCTTTTTCGACGCGACATTTATCGAGGAGCTGCGCAAAGAACGCTACTGATGAATTTTGCCTTGGCTCACTCCGAGAGATATAAGAGATCCTCGTGTCTGCCCCAAATGCTCAGGCGAAATGAGAATCATTAGCTTTATTGACCACTCGGAGGGAAACTCCAAGAGTCTTGGATCGCTTCAGGTCCGGTCACTGACGCTTTCCGATGAGCCTGCCAACGGTAGCTGTGCGTCCCAGTGCCCCATCTATCGCAAAGGGGACTTTCGTGGTCCCGGGACTGAACTGAAAGACGCGTCAGCCCAGTCCTATTAACAACCTGCGAAAAGCTCACAACCATGCTTCTGTGAACCTGGAGCCCATTCTGTAACGCAATTTGCTCTGGAAGCCCGCGAGTAAAGCGAAACGTGCCAGTGGCGCGGACGATGTAACAATAAATTTCGTATCGTCACTTTACGAGGTTTCTGTAAACGGCAATAATCATTTTTCGCCGGCATACTTCTTGTTTTTGCTGGCGAACAATCTGTTTCTGCCGGCGATAGATTGTGCCGCCCGCGGCAACTTTGAACGAGCCACCGAGCGGTTCTGTAACAAATTTCCATTATATTTATAGAGCTGGAGCCACCTTCTCACCACCAGCAGCCGAATCACGGCCATCGTACCGGGCTCGACGAGTTTGGCGGTCCCGCTGGTCGTTGCGAGTTTACCAAGCACTCGAGTCATCCCCTCCTCCCCCCCTGATTTGAGCATTCACGTCATCAATTGGATTTCCTGCCACGACAGTCACATCCCGGTTCCACCCCAACGGCAGTCCACCCCAATAAAATGGAAGCACATTTCTCCCGCGTATTCGGAATGACAAACGAAGCAGGCGATCCCTCATCTCTGCTTCCACGCACGGGTGTGCCCGGCGGCGGGCGAGCCGGATCTGAAAACCTCCCCACCCATAAAATGGAAACATCGAGATCGCAGTGAATGGGATGCGCAAACATGAGTCGGTTGCACACTCGCCTTTTGTCCGCCACCAAGAAAGGAAAAGGGAATCAACGATGCAGACAGTAGTCGTGAACATCTACATGGAACAGTTCGACGTTTATATCGGCCGTGCCGGTCGAGGAAAAGATGGATACTTTGGCAACCCTTTCCGTATGGGGAACGGAACTAGCCGGGACCATGCTGTTGACGCGTATCGAAAGTATTTCACCGACAGGATTGAAAAGGATTCTGAATTCAAGCGGCGAGCGCTGGCGCTAAAGGGCAAGAGGCTGGGTCGCTTTTGCAGGCCCAACGCTTGTCACGGCGATGTAATGGCTGATTGGCTCAACAAAATGAAACAAAAGGCCTGAGAGCAAAAGGGAGGTGGAATGGTTATCGAGATCTACATTGACGGCTCCTCCAAAGGGAACCCAGGTCCGGGGGGAGCAGGAATCGTGATTGTGGACGCCTCCACGCAGGAGGTACTCAGAGCCCAGGGAATCCCACTGGGATCTGTCACCAATAACCAGGCGGAGTTCCTTGCTCTCAAGCACGCCCTGACAGGACTCACAAGGCAAGGTCTCGTCGGAGATCAGATTAAGGTCCTTACGGATTCTCAGCTCGTCGTCGGGATTTTCTCCCAGAACTGGAAAGCCAGAGCGAACTTGGAGTTGGTGATGGAGATCAGACAACTCGTCAAAGAATTCCCACAACTAACCTTCGCCTACGTCAGGGGACACAACGGTAATCCCGGCAACGAGATGGCCGATTCTCTGGCGCAGGAAGCGGCTGAGTCGCAAAAAGGAATAAAGAGGCAATAGACGAGGAAACGATGAAGGAAGTATTCGGAGACCTGTGGGAATTTGATGGCATCATCGCCATCACGACAAACGGGTTTGTAAAAAGAGACCGAACCTGCGTGATGGGAAGGGGGTGTGCCAGGCAAGCGGCCGTAAGATTCCCGGAACTCCCCCGCAAGTTAGCGTCAAGGATTTCCGCCGAGGGAAACCACGCCTTTTACTTTCCTGAGTACAGGTTGATCACCTTCCCGGTAAAGCACAATTGGTGGGAGGCAGCTGATTTAGGTCTAATCAAGAGATCCGCAAGAGAACTGCTGAAAATCATCGAAGTGAAACAGATCAAGGAAGCCATCTATCTTCCCCGGCCCGGATGCGGCAACGGTCGGCTAAAATGGGAGGATGTAAAGAAATTCCTCTCGCCAATCCTCAAGTCGGATCAATTCCATATCGTGACCTATAACAGAACCGATTCGTAGAGACGGCTATTCCGGCTTCATTCTCCAGGTCCTACCTAGGAGGCCGCGTGCGGACTCAAAGTAGGGACCCTCACCGAGAGCGAGGGGTAGAGTTTTATCCTCCTTGACCCTACCCCTTCCCGCCTTTTCACCGTTACGGAGATGGAAACAAAGGGAATACTCAAAGTGATCTTCATCTGCCCCTATTGCGGGAACGCAAGCAGGAGAGTGCCCACTTGGGGGGTCTCCAGCACAAACGGAGGAGCAAGGTATCCAGTCGGGCTCTGTATCAGGTGCGGACCACTCAACCTTGAACTCTTGACGCTTTGCCGGGAAGCAATCCTCGGAACCCATAAAAACTGACCTGCTCACCTGTCTGCCTCGCACGGGCCTGCGCAGCAGCAGGCGGGTCGAAAGAAAAACATGGAACCTGGAGAAAAAATTAGAGCCATTAAGCCCATCAGGTCCCAACGGACCGGGACTATGCTCCCACGAGAGGGGACTTTGGTAAGCTTCACAGAGAACATCGGCAGGACGCTCATACTCGTGGATTTCGGCCAAATCGGGAAGGAATATCTCTTCCCACACGAAATCGAGAGTGAAAAAGGAAATTACAACTAAGCACACAAAAAGGAGGTAGTTATGATCAACAAAGTGATTTTACTTGGCAATCTCGGCAAAGACCCGGAGACGCGCTTTACCCCGAACGGGAAGGCCGTTACGCGATTCTCCCTGGCCACGTCCAACACCTGGATCGGCGCGAACGGTGAAAAGCAGCAGGCAACCGAATGGCACACCGTCGTGGTCTGGGGAAAGCAGGGAGAGGCGTGCGGCCAATACCTGGAGAAAGGGCGTCAGGTTTACGTCGAAGGGGCGCTCCGCCACCGATCCTACGACAGCAAAGACGGCAAGGAACAGCACGTCACTGAGATCGTGGCTCAGAAGGTTCGATTTCTCGGCGGTGGAAACGGAAAGGCAAAAGGAGAACAGCCGCCGCAAGTCGATCCAGACGGGGACGACATCCCATTCTGAGTGCGATCTTGCTTCGCACCGTCACCTGATCTCCCGATCCGATCTCATTAAAACCCGAGTGTCCGTTCAACGTTACTCTAGCCTCAGACAAATTCCCTGAGAGTGCCGCCCACTGCAATGTACAGCCCAAGGATCGACGAAGAACTCATTCCACGGCTTTATCGCTTGCGAAAACTCAGAAAGATGCCCATGACACGGCTCGTGAATGAGATTCTGCGATCCGTGCTTCCGGCATTGGAAGAGGAGGAAAGAAAGAAGGCACTCGCTTGTTCGAACACCGACGGGGTGAATGCCCGCCACGACGGCATAGGCGGTTAATGAACGCCGATTTTGCTTTCGAGAAAGTCAACCCCGAGCAGAGAGCCGCAATAGCCGCTGTCGACGGTCCATCTCTGGTGATCGCTGGGCCGGGATCAGGCAAGACACGAACCTTGACCGTCAAAGCAAGGTACATTCGCAGGCTTTACCCGGATGCCAGAATCCTATGCGTGACCCATACGAGAAAGGCCGCTGACGAGATGCGCGCGAGAATCGGAAGACATGAGAACTCGCGCACAATTCAAGTGTCTACAATCCACTCTCTTTGCTACAGGATTCTTAAGACAAGCCTCGGACAACCGATCAGAATCCTTTCCGACTATGACCACGGGGTTATCGTACGACTGGCGGCGCAAGCCGCGGGCATCGACACCGACCTGCGACAGACCGCCACAGTTATTAGCCACGCTAAACTCGGACTAATTGAAAAACGGGAAGAGATAAGAAAGCTCCTCAGGAAATATGAGAGACTCAAGGGGCTGAGACTCGACTACGACGACCTTCTTCTCTTTGCGCTGAAAAAGCTCAAGGCACAAGAGTGTTCGGCGATACGTCCTACTCACATCCTGGTTGACGAGGCGCAGGATCTGGATCCGGTTCAGATAAGGCTGATCAAGCGTCTTTCCGCGAAAAAGCCCAACGTCACCTTCTTCCTCGACTACAACCAGGCCATCTTTTCCTTCAAGGGTGCCCTTCCCGATGAGATCAACCGAATCGGAGACATCTATCCTAAAACCAGCAAGTTCTATCTGCTCAGAAACCACCGTTCCACAGGGAAAATCCTCGAATCCGCCAACCGTCTGATTCGTTTGAACGGAAGTGAGAACTCCTCGGTACCCATGAGAGAAGAGGGATCAAATCCCTTATGGGTACGGGTGGCCAATGAGATCGGGGAAGCAGAACTCGCCAGGGAGATCGCCGTATACCTGATTCAGCAGGGTTTTCAGCCGAGAGATATTCTCATCCTCTACCGGACCAACCATTACAGGGCGGAGGTCGAAAGCGAGCTCATTGAAAATGAAATCCCCTATTCCATCCTGAAGAACACAAGCCTGTTTTTGAAAGAAGGTCCTTTCCTGCCCCTTTGTCTTCAAGCCGGGAGGCCAGGCGACGGATGGGAACAGACCCTGCTCACGCACTATCTCGGCAGACGCTCCGCGAGCGAGATTTGCTCCCTGGCAAGTGAGCTTGGGCTCCGCCCCTTTGACACCGCGATTGAACAGTCCATACCGAATCCCGAGATAGAAAAAGGCATGAATCTTCTCTTGCAGGATTTGCGAGAGATTCAAGTGCTGAGAGAAAACAAACCTCAGGAGGTGGCAGAAATCGCGTGGGCAATCGTAGAAAAAAGAGGCTTCATTGTCGATACCAGGGAGACGAAAGGGCTCTTCAGACTCATGGGGCGATTTGAGAACCTGGGAGAGATCGTCGAGCAAATAGAAAAATTACAGGTCCTGAGCATGGCAACGAAGCAGAAGCGGCTGCATCTCTCGACGATTCATAGAGCAAAGGGGTTGGAGCATCGGGCGGTCATTCTTCTGGGCTGCGTTGAAGGGGTCTTCCCGCTTGAGATAAGAGACGAGGTTAACAGTACGGAGGAAAGAAGGCTTGCCTACGTGGCTTTGACACGGGCGAAAGATTTCTTCGTCGCCATATCGCCTGAAATTCTCTACGGAGAGCCAACCGTACCCTCACGGTTCGTAAAAGAAATGGGGCTTAAACGATGCGAATGGGTGAAATGTGCTCGATGAAAAGGATATTCGGCCCAATTATCAACGGAACAGATCGTAAAGCGCGGGGTAAAAAAGCCGGGATCATGCCTGGCATTCCGCAAGAGACCATCGACCGCGTAGTTAATTCCACTAATATTGTCGAACTCATTGGATCTTTTGTAGCGCTTAAAAAGATCGGCCAGAACTTCCAAGGTCTCTGTCCCTTTCACGATGACAAGACGCCCTCCCTCAGCGTCAGTCCGGAGAAGAAGATCTTTCGGTGTTTCGGCTGCGGGGCGAGTGGGAACGCAATCACTTTCCTGAGAAGACACAAGAACCTCCCCTTCCCTGAAGCAGTCCGCTTTCTTGCCGGCAAGGCTCGAATCCCCATGGACACCGAAGAAGACAAGAACCGGGAACTTTTTCTCTTCTGCCTGGTAAAAGCTCAGGTAGAGTTTGCGGCGCAGCTTCGATCGGGTGCCTACCGGTCCGCAGTGAACTATCTCACGGAGCGAGGTATCAACCAGGGGACCCAAGAGGAGTTCGCGCTTGGATATGCCGGCTCTGTCAAAGACTTGATTGCTGCCCTGAAGAAATCCGGCATCAAGGACAAGGAGATCCCCCTTGGCGTCGGGCTCTTAAAAGAGAAGGAACAGGGAATAACCTGCCCATTCATGGGGCGTATAATCTTTCCCTTGACGAACGAGAGAGGCGCCACTGTCGGATTCGGTGGGCGGGCTATCGATAGCTCGTCTCAAGCAAAGTACATAAACTCCCCCGACTCCGTCACGTTCGCCAAGCGAAAGGTCTTGTTCGGCCTGAAGCAGCTCAGAATCTCTAACGACACCGTTTTCGTAGTCGAAGGTTATTTTGACGTTTTGACATTGCACGAAGCGGGTTTCAAAAACACGGTCGGTCTTCTCGGAACTGAGATCAGCGCCGAGCAAACGCGCATCCTGGAAACTCTCGCCCGCAGCGTAATTCTCATCTTTGACGGAGATCCGGGAGGCCAGGCAGCTCTCCTCAAGTGCTTGAAAGTCCAGCGGCGGAATTTGACCGTAAAGGCAGTGGTTCTACCGGAGGGCGATCCGGACGAGATCGTCAGAAGCGGGAAAACGGCGGAGTTCGAAGCGCTTATCGAGAAGGCCAAGCCACTTAGAGAGGCAGCGGTAGAGATCATCAATCAGAGAAAGAGGAAAGAGAGCATTGAGCATTTGACAGAGGAGGTTGCCCGTATCGGAACAGAAATCCCCGACGCCCTGGAGGCAAGCCTCTTCGCTCAAGAGGCAGCCGAAGCGTTGAGTCTCCCTGCCTGGGTGCTGCAGGAAAAGATTCTAGGCAGGAGAGAAAAAAAGGAAAGGATAGTCGAACGAAAAAGACAGCTCGAAAGATTCCTGGTGAACGAGCTTATTATAAAGCCAGACCTGTTCCCGCCTGAAAAATTGGAATCTATCAAAGATCTCTTCGACGACAACGACCAGAAACAAATCCTGCTGCACCAGGTTTTGAAGCACGCCTAACCCGCGATTCCCTGAAATCGCACCAATTGCCGCATCAAATATGTCCAATTCCGGCAGCCCACCGCCGCTAAAAACCCTTAGAGTGAAATCGTTGAGGGAAGAGGAAATGATGTTCCCGGTAGGGTCCTCGACCAGTGGAGTTAAAAAACTCCAGCGGCCGGGGACCCTGCCACCTCCCTCACGGAGGAAAACCAACAGGGGCCTCCGGGAGGAGGACATCATGAGAAGAAGAAAGGAGAAGCCGGTTTTGCAGGTGCTTCTGATCGCGGCACTGGCCTTGAACACGACACTGAGCTTTGTCGTGCTCGCCAACCGCAACCGCATGGCGCAAGCAACGGAGAAAAAGGAACCCGTGCCGGCGCCAGCGGTTATAACGTTGGATGGCGCTACGGTCGAGGGAAAACCCCATGCCGCACCCAACCCTGCGTCTCAGCCGGATGCCGGAGCGAGTCCGAAAGGGCTTCGCGCTCCACAGGCAACGGCGAGGAAGACTGCTCCTGCGAAGGTTGAGAGATCGTCGAGGGGAAAAGAAGAGATTACCTTTCTCCCTTCGCCTGTTCTCTACCGGCTCACGCGGGATACGATTCTCGTGACCAGAAGGGATAGTGCGAGAATTCTTATTCCAAAAGGGACGGTAGTCCGCGTGGCGGGCATTAGCCGGGACGATAAGGCCCTGGTGGTCTCCCGCAAGGGAAATCCAGACGGCCTGATCGCCACGGCGAGCCTGGAAGCGATACCAGATGAACAGGTCACGCCTGGTTCATCGGCTCCCATTCAGAGAGCGACGGTTAATGCTCCCAGCCGCGCAAGCGACATCCCTGGCCCGCTCCGTCTCTCAGGCGGACCGTATGGAGGATCAATTGGGCTCGGTGGCGCCCAGATCTTCGTCGGCCAGAACGGACAGGTAAGCGGCAGCTTATCGCGCTGACTGTCCTCGGAGTTGAAAGGAAATCCTCTTCCTTCAACTCCACACTCAAAACGGAAATAACAGCGATCACAGTGAAAAGTTTCGAGACGAAGGAAATCCGTGTCTGACAAGACAGCAACCACACTTTTTCCAGAGACCCTCGCCGCTTTCGCTAACGATTCGCTTCGAGCGCGAATCTTTTACGAGAAGTATGCGCTTCGGAACGGCGAGAATGAGCCTGTGGAAACAAAGCCCGAACAGATGTGGAAACGTCTGGCGCGAGTAATAGCCTCAGTAGAACGGCCGGAGGGAAGAGAAGAGTGGGAGAGAAATTTCCTCTGGCTTCTGAGCGATTTCCGATTTGTCCCTGGTGGACGGATCCTTCACGCTATTGGGAATCCAAACAAGGTCACAGCCCTTAACTGCTACGTCATCCCCAGCCCGGCCGATTCTCTCCCTGGCATTTATGGAACTGCTCTGGAGCTGGCGGAGACCTTCAAGCGCGGCGGAGGATGCGGTGTCGATATCTCGACCCTTCGCCCAAAGGACTCCCCTGCACATAACGCAGCCAGAGTCTCTACCGGGGCAGTCTCATTCATGGAACTTTACTCCCTCACCCCGGGGATTATCGGGCAGCAAGGCCGCCGCGGTGCGCTGATGATCACGATCTCGGATTCCCATCCCGATGTGCTGGATTTCTGTAGGATCAAACGGAATCGCACCTCAGTTCGTTACGCCAATATCTCCGTAAGAGTGACCGACAACTTCATGCGCGCGGTGGAAAGAGACGATGAATGGCTCCTCCACTACGAGAACCCTGAGGACGCAATCGATGTGAAAAGGCCTATCCGCGCTTGGCGCCAGGGACTGGGCCGAGCCAGGGTGCCTGTTCTGGGATACGATCCGCCGCTATTCTTGTTCTGACCGATATCCTGGAATTGGAGTCGTGAGCACGAACCCCTGTCTCAGGGGTTCCACTCGGATACTGACCAAGCAAGGACTGATCCCGATCGCAGAATTGGAGGGCACAGAACGGGAAATCTACCTGGGCGGTAACCGTTGGGGAACGGCACGGTTTTGGAAATCGGGGAAAAAGCCTGTCTACAGGCTTACCCTGTCGAACGGTCTTGAACTCGAAGCCACAGCGGACCACCGGATTGACTTCGGAGGCGGCGATGTGACCCTCGAAAAAGCCGTCGGTTTAAGAACCTACAGCTCCTTGGGCGATGGGTTATGGGATGGCGTCGATGCGGGAATTACGGCAATCGACATGGTGAAGCTTGGATTTATCCATGGAGATGGCTACCGCCACTGTGGAGGCGGCCTCTATGCATCGGTGGGCGCGCGCGACGGCGACGTTAGAGCCCTGTTTCAAAACGAGGGAGGCACGCCGCATGGGAGCCGCCACATATATTTCCCGGTCGGCTATCGCATCACCACGCTGGCGGCCGAGCTAAACATAGCCCTTGGCCATTTGCCGGAGCGCCGGCTACCCGAAGCCGTATTCCGGGCCAGTCCTGTCCTTGCCAAAGCATTCCTCAAAGGGCTCTTTTCGGCCAACGGAAGCGTGATTACCAATGACAGCGGTCGAGTCGCTCTCAAAACCACATGCAAGGGACTCGCGCAGGATATCCAGCTTCTCCTCACAGCCCTCGGTTACGCATCGTATATCACGACGAACCGAGCCCATCCGGTCAAGTTCTCAAACGGGACCCATATTTGCCGGGAGA